>RZZS01000071.1 GCA_009929775.1 Alphaproteobacteria bacterium | reverse complement strand
CCCTGCAGACGACGGGATTTGGGGGCCGATTACTGATGCGGCTTATCAGCGATATTGGCGGGCGACAGATACGGCGGTGTGGCGAGACACGGCAAATTCTGTCGGCGTCAGCGTGCCGGTTGTCGCGCCCGCGCCCGTGAGCCCGTGGTGGCTGTCGCGCGGAGTCTGGGGATCGCTGTTGACGCTGGTCGCGGTCGGGGCCGGATTCCTGGGTATGGGCTTCGACGCCGATGCCGCGACCGACGCTCTGATGCCCATCGTCGAGGCCGTCCCACTGGTGATTGCGGCCATTGGTGCCGTGATCTCATGGTGGGGCCGCAAAAATGCCAAAGCGCCGATCGATCCCACTCTGGTGGCTCGCATTGGTGCTCACGATATCCGGCTGCCAGTGCGCTCCGACGCTCACGCACCCCGGCGCGATCCGCGAGGCGCTTTTCACGACTAATCAAATGCAGCTATGAATGATGTCCTGATCACCTCCGCATTCACGCTGATTCGGTATAGCATCGGCTCCGGGCTGTTCGACCGAACCGCAAACGTGGTGCGAAATCTCATTCACTCCGATATGCCTGGCGCGGATAAAAAGGCGCAGGTCGTCGCATACATCATGCAGGAAGGCGCGGCGCTGTCCGGGATCGCCATCGATCTGGTGATTGCCATCGTGCGCGCGAGGTACGAAAAGTGACCTATGCCGCATACATCTTCGCGCAGGGATTCATCGCCGGCTCTGCGCTCGCAGTTGCCTTGGGGGCACTCATACATGTCTCCCCCTGCTGAAATGTCCGACATCGAGCGTCGGCACATTGCCGACGTGCATGAGATGTATTTGAAGATCCACGACATCAAAAGCGACGTCGACGCAGCGCACGAAAAGATTCGCGAGCTTGAGGCGTGGATCAAAACGGATGAAAGAGCGTCCGCATGGTTTTATGCGAACCAGGACACGGTGAAAGAGGTGGTCGCATCGGCCGCCTGGGTGAAATCGACTCGCGCAATCCTGCTTTGGATTGCGGGACTCATCGGCGGTGCAGCACTCATTTGGCAAACGCTCGGAGATGGGAAGTGGAACAGCCCATGATTGCCCCGTGCGCGAATTTGATCGAGCGCGACATCCCCGAATGCGCCGTCGGTCGCAAAGTGCCCGGCGATTGCAACCCGGCGTGTGTCTATTACTCCCCCGGCCTGACCCGACAAGAGCAGATCCGAGCGGAAGCGTGGGCGAAGATCCGGCAATGGCAGGAGGACCGGGCGCAATGACGATGCGGATCTCCGAGACCGGGCTTGCGCTGATTCAGGAGTTCGAGGGTCTGCGATTGGTCGGGTACCGCGATCCGGTCGGCATCGCGACGATCGGATGGGGCCACACGAAAACCGCGCGAGTTGGACAGCGCATCTCGATGGAGCGAGCCGAGCAGTTATTGCGCGAGGACGTGGCGACGTTTGAGCGATGCGTCGAGCGGGTTGTGCGCGCATCGCTGAACCAGAATGAATTCGACGCGCTCGTGAGCTGGGCATTCAACGTCGGATGCGGCGCAGTCGCAAGGTCAACCCTGGTCCGCAAGCTCAATACCGGCGACCGCAAAGGCGCGGCCGATGAGTTCCTCCGCTGGGACAAAGCGGGCGGCAAGCGGCTTGCGGGTCTGTCGCGCAGGCGTCGGGCCGAGCGTGAATTGTTTCTAAAGGAGCCGCGCGATGTTGGGTGAAGCCGAAATCCTTGCCGAGGTCATTCGTCCCGCGCGATCGCATATCACCGCGGCAATAGCGAGCCGCTTAGCAATCCTCGGCGCAACGCCACTGATCGGCATCCCGCGCGGCTACTCCGAAGAGGCGCCCGCAATCTACATCACGCCCGGTCGGGAGACGCCAACGCCAGAATACGGACTCGACGCATGGGCCGCCGAATACTCGGTCGTCGTGATTGTCGATCGCACGCAATACACGCTACCGGACTATGAGGTCATCGATCGCATCGGCGCGATTGCGCACAAAGCGTTGATGGCGCACGCAGATGATGCGCTATCGGCGGCCGATGTCATCGTCTGCACAGGTAAGCGACCCGGCCATTCCGAGGACCAGGGCGACACCATCGGCGTCGAATTGAGCTATACGATTACCTACTCGGTCGACCCGGCCGAATTCAACCACGCCATTTAGGAGCAACGACATGGCATCCGCGAAAGACGCAAAACTGCAATACGAGGCCGGGCAGACCGCTTATGCGATGGCTGCCCTTACCGACACCGGCGACGCAACCACATTTACCGGCGTTGCCGCGCCCTGGTCGCGGCGCTCCGGCTATGCGCCGACGGTCTATCCGGACGGGCTGATCTCCGGGGCGACGATTACGCCGAACGGTAACAACAGCATCTCGGTCTCTATCGGCTCCGCGTATATCGGCGGCGCGCTTGTGACAGTCACCGCGAAAGCTGATCTAGCTGTGCCGGCGCTTGCTGCGGAGGGGTCCGACACGCATATCATCTATTCCATTCAGGTCGGCACGGATGGCGTCGTGACCGCGGAGGCGGGGGAGCCTCATACGTCGTTCGGGGCGCGCAATGGAGATGGCGGCGCGCCCTATGTGCTCGCCGACCACATCGAGTTGGGGCAGGTTCGGCTTAGCGCAAAGGGCGCGGTAGCGATTACCGCGGCGATGATCTCTCAAATCCCCGGCACGACTCAGGAGCGATTCGACACTCCGCTGATGCTCGAGGTCGACCATTACCGCGGCCGCGTCACGTTCGCGTCCGCCTTCGAGGGTATCCATGCGCTCGGGGCAAAAAAGAAGG
Source organism: Alphaproteobacteria bacterium (assembly GCA_009929775.1). Classification (GTDB taxonomy): domain Bacteria; phylum Pseudomonadota; class Alphaproteobacteria; order Micavibrionales; family Micavibrionaceae; genus RZZS01. The sequence continues at coordinate 11,000 of RZZS01000071.1, read as the reverse complement.
TGTGGGCAGCGTATTCAACGCCGAGCTTTGCGGAGGTGCTGAAGTCGTCAGACTTCGTGCCGCCCGAGGTCTCCTACTCCGTCTCGTCCGAGCAATACTACGGCGGCAACGAGGGCTCGGTCTCGTCTTCGCTTGGGCAGGGATCTTTTACCGCACGGCTCGCCGATGGCATCTCGGATCCGATGGTCGCGCTCAAGGGCGAGACGCTATGGTTCCGCTTCTATCCAGACCGCGCCCGTTCGGGTCATCTCATGTGTCAGGGCACGCTCGGCATTGCCCGCACATTCCCGGCCGGCGGATCGATTCAAGCATCGTGCACAATCTCGGCTGAATCCGAAGGCGCTGAGGCGCTCGCGTAATGGGTCTACGAGCTGAAGAATTTCTTTCGGCTCGGCTGGCACTGCGGACAGCGGATGTCCCGGTGCCGGATCTCGCGTCGTGGTTCGATGGGCCGGCCGTCTGGCGGGTCCGCGGGCTCGACGCGAACGAGATCGCCAAAGTCGATATGGCCGATCGGAGGCACGAGCAGACTGCCGCGCTTGTCGCCGCGCTCGACAACGGAGCCGCAACCGAGATCACCGACGCCGCGCGCTCGGTGCTCGGGCGCGGCACGGATATCGAGTCCGTCTATGCGCGGCAGATCGAGATTGTCACGCTCGGCTCGGTCGATCCTGTCGGCGATCATGCGCTATCAGCAAAACTCGGGGAGAAATTTCCGATCGTTTTTAAGTCCCTGTTTAAGGCCATCATGGCTTTAACAGGCAAGGGAGCTGAACCCGAAAAAAAGCCGACCGGCTGTGGAGAGACAGCCGAATCCGATCCGCCCTCGCCATAGGATGGCATCATCATCGGATGCTCTACGAGCTATTGCCTGATCAATTCCCGCACGGGCAATTAACCGATGTCGAGATGATCTTGTGGGATAAATTCGCGGAATCACTGAAGGCGCGCACTAGTGGCTGATCTCAGCAAAACCATTCAGATCGTCTTCGATTCAATCGATCAATCTGCGCGCGGTTTCGAGTCTGTGAAATCGAGCGTCGGCTCGCTCGCTGAAGGGATTGAAGAAGCAACGCAGCCGCTGGCGGATCTCACTGCCGGCATCCTCGCCGCCGATGCCGCAGCGCTTGCGCTCGGTGCCGCGTTTGTTTCGGCGTCGGTTAAGGCGTCCGTTGATTTCGAGTCCGCTCTTACGGATTTGAATAAAGTTCTTGGTGAGGGTGACGGGCAAATCTCGGATTACATTCCGCAGATCCGCGAGATGTCCGACACATTCGCAACATCCGGGGCGTCTGTCGCAGGATTAGCCGGCAACCTGAAGCAAGCGGGTTTTACCGCCGATGAGGTTTTCGGCGACCCATCCGGCGGATTCGGACTTGCCGATCTTGCGTTGCAGGCGGTCAAAATCTCGACACTCGATGCCGATGCAGCGTCCGCGGTATTCGTCCGCACGCTCTCGGGGTTTCAGGAGCCGGCATCCGAGGCAAGCCGCCTGCTCGATATTCTCAACGAGGCATCGAATACATCGGGCGCGAGCTTCGAAGACTTGGCCGAGGCATTCGGCCGTGTCGGGCCGGTCGCGCAAGGCGCTGGGCTGTCATTCGAGGAAACGGCCGGATTCCTGGTCGTCTTGAATGAAAAGTTCCAGTCCGGCGAGATCAGCGCGACCGCCTTCAGTTCGATCATGCTTCAGCTCGGATCGGATTCCGCCAGCGTCGCCGCAGCAATGGAAGCGCTCGGGATCGCGCAGACCGATCTCAATGGCGCGATGCGCCCGACGTCGGAAATCATTGCCGATCTGGCGGCAAAATGGCCGGAGCTAACAAAAGAGCAACAGAACCAGGCCGCGCAAAATCTCGTCGGATTAGAGCAAGCGCCGAAACTTCTCGCCATCCTCAACGACTACCCCGGCGTACTGGAAGCTCAAGCGATTGCCTACGCATCGACGGGCAGCGCGCAGAAAGAATTCAATACCGCGATCGAGCAAAGTCAGTTTGTCATCGACCGGGCCAAGGTGCAGTTCGAGAATCTCTCGATCGCTGTCGGCGATAAATTTAAGCCTTCCGTCGTCTCCGGCACGGAATCGATGGGGCTGTTTGCAAAGTCGATCACCGATGCTGTTGAGGGCGGGCAGCTTGAGCCGTTTTTTGAAGCGGTCCTACCGCTCTTCGATGATTTCGCCGAATACATCGCGGGCATTGCAGAAGCGCTCCCGGAGGCATTTTCGGGCGTGGATTGGTCGGAATTCGAGCGGTCGATAGAAGCGATCTCGGAATCATTCGGCGGTATATTCGGCGATCTCGATCTGACGAACCCTGAAGATCTGGCGGCCGCAATTCAGGCGCTCGTTGATGTCGGCACGCTGTTTATCAACGCGACATCCGGCATCATCGATGGGCTTGAGCCGCTATTCACCCTGCTTGGCCAGGTCGTCGGCGCGTTTACATCGCTTGACCCCGAAGTTCAAAACGCCATCGGCTATTTTCTCGGGCTGTCGACGACTGTGAATGTTGTGGCGGGCGTAGTTGGCTCTTTGTCCGGGGCCATCGGAGCCGCCGGCGCCGCAAAAGGCTTGATTGGCTCATTCGCCGCGCTTGGCCCCGCCATTGCCGGCGCGTCGGTTGCGTTAGCCGGATTCGAGGTCGGCAAGTACATCTCGGAAGTGACGGGGCTTGATCACGCGCTTGAGGATTTCCTGTTCGAACTAAAGGGACTTCCACCTATCGTCGGCGCGACAGATGAGGTTGTTGAGCGATCCGGCGATGTGCTCGCCGGGCTATCAGAAGAATACGGCATCGCATTTACATCGATTAAGGATTATCACAAGGCGACCCAGGACGGAAGGCTCGTTTTCGACGAGGCTACGCAAACATGGATTAAAGCCGGGGAGGCAGTCACAGATCTTGCCGACGCGACAAAAGACGCCTCCGGAATCACGGATGAATACACGCTCGAATTCATGCGGCTGTACCCCGCAATGGAATCGACAACGCAGGCCGCAATGCTGTTAGAGCAGGAGTTCGGCCTTGTCGGCGTCTCTTCCGGTGAAGCGATTCTGGCATTGGAGAGGCTGGGGCTGTCGTGGCAGTCCCCGAGGGACGGATTTGCTGAGCTTTCACAGGAGCTGCGCGAGGCGGGATTTGACGACGCCGCGGAACGGGCAAGAAAGCTGGGAGTCGCTACCGAAGAGCTGACTTTTGATGAAGCGGCGGCATCGGCGGCGCGTTTTGCGGCCGAACTTCAAAGCGCGGGATATGACGACGCGGCCGATGCTGCGGATGGGCTTGCCGTCAAATTTGGGTCAGTTGCGCGCGAAACCGAGGGCGCATCGGAATCGGTCACTGTCTGGAACGCGAAATCCGAGCAGTGGGTGACGGTTTCGGGGGATGCCGCTGCGGCGCTAAAGAAAGCCGAAGAGGCGACGTCTGCAGTCTCTGAGGCGACCAAGAAAAGCGCGGCTGAGCTGGAGATCATGAATCGCGCATCAGCGGACTTCATTCTCGGCTGGGAAGAGATCCAATCCGCCGAACGCGTCGCGATCTTCGAGGCTCGCGCCGATATCCAGGTCGCACAGATCGAGGCCGACGCGGAGCGCACCGTCGCCGCTTTTGAATCCATGTCCGCATCGTTTGCAAGTACCGGCGAGGTCTTGACCGAGCTATTCGGCATCTGGGCCGGACTCGAATCATCGATGGATCAGGCGAAAGTTGAGGAATGGATTGAGCGTGAATACGAGCTCCGCGAGCAAATCGCCGAGGGGCAGCTCGCACTCATCGAGGCCGAAATCAAACGCATGGAAGCTCAAACAGCGATGATTGAGCAAGGCGGAATGGAAGTCAAAATCTCCTCCGATGGATTGGAGCCGTACCTAGAGGCGTTTATGTTCGCGGTCGTGGATCGGGTCCGCACGCAGATCTCGGGATCCTATGAGGACTTTTTGCTCGGGTGCGGCTCATGATTGGTTATCTCACTCCGCGCGATTATTGGTGGGGTATCCCGCCCGTGCTCGACATCGCCCCATCGTCCGACACTCGCACTCGCACGCGCAGGATCTCGCGCTCCCCGACGCTCGATGGCGGCGCTGTCGTCAACGACGGCGGCTATTCCGAGTCCGACCGCACCATCACGCTCGGGCTGCGCAACGTCTCGCGCGCCGACGCGGCAGCACTTGAGATCATTGCCGCATTCGCCCCTTGCCGCCTGTCGCTCGATCACGGGCTGTATGAGGGGTATGTGCAGTCGCATTCACTGACCGGCGCGACAAGCCGCCTTGTGTTTTGGGTTTATCAGAGGATTGCATAATCATGGCGACTGCGTATTCGCTTGCTGCGGCCATCGCGATCCGCGAAACGCTGCTATCTCAAATCGTCGCAGGAGCGGGCGATCCGTCCATTGCCATCTACAGCGCTGCGGATGTTTTGCTTGCGTCCATGACGATTGATTCATCCGCATCGGCTGTCGACGCTGAAACCGCTGTGCTGACGCTTGTCATCGACGCGCAGGAGGATTCCGCCCCGGCGACCGGCACCGCGAGCTATGGGCGTGTGCTCGACGGTGACGGCGATCCTGTCGTTCAGCTCCCGTGTGCGGCTGGATCAACAATCGTACCTGGCGCCATCGTCATCAACACGCTGTCGCTCATCGAAGGCGCCCCGTTCGAGGTCAGATCCGCAGCGTTTCCGGGCGGTCTGTTGATTGAGGATCTGTAAGTGCAGAAATTCAGCAACAACGCCACGACATCGCTGACCGCAGATATCACAGGCGCGGCAACCAGCATCACCGTCGCTGATTCCTCCGCGTTCGCAACTCTCGCCGCTGGGGATGATGAGCTTGTGACGATCGAATCAGGCGGCGCTCGCGAGATCTTGAGCGTTACCGCTCGGGCGGGCGATACCTGGACGGTCGCGCGAGCGCGAGAGGGCACAATTGCGCAAGCATGGAGCGCGGGAGCCTTGGTCGAGGCAAGATTAACCGCGGAAACACTCGGCGGCATGACGAGCCTTATTTCGTTGATGGCGTACAACGCGCCGGGCGGGGCCGCGATCGGAGTCGACGCGGTATCGATGCAGCCGAGCCGGACAAGCGCGACGCGCGTTGCGTCGGGGGTCGCCTCGATTGCGATCGGAAAAAGCGCGCAGTGCTCCGGCGAGTATTCCGTCTCTTTAGGGTCCGGTGCCGAATGCAGCGGGGATTACTCGATTGCATTCGGGGTCGGCGTCGTTGCCGCCGGGGGGTATTGCATTGCGTTCGGGACAGGATCATCCGCTGACGAAATCAGCGCGATTGCTATCGGGACAGGATCATCCGCGTCGGGAGCGGCCAGCACGGCAATCGGGAAAAACGCCATCGCGTCGAATTCATCATCTATTGCAATCGGCGATAGCTCTTCATCTGAATCCGATAGCGGCATTGCCGCTGGGGTTGAATCTCTTGTCGAGTCGGAGGGCTCGGTTTGCATCGGAAAATTGACGTGGTCCAGCGACGCAGCAGCGTTTTCAACCTGCGTCGGAATTGACGCTTATTCAGAAGCGCCGAGCGGGGTGGCTGTCGGCAATTATGCGTATGCGAATGCGCAAAGCGCCGTTGCCCTCGGTCATGACTCGACGGCAGCCGGCGAGTCATCGATTGCGATCGGCCGAAACGCGGTCACAACCACCGACCATGTCGCACACATCGCCGCGCTGCAATGCCACGTCAAGCCGTCCAACCTGGTCGCGCCGGAGTCGTCCGCGCGGGCATGGCGTACCGCGACGCTTTCCGCGCCTGTCGTCACGCTGATGTCCGAGTCGATCAGCCTCGCCAGCACGGCATCGACGGTGGATCTCGTGATCCCGCCGAATACCCGGTTTTTCGTCGACACAGTCGGCATCATCATCGATACCTCGGGCTCCCCGATCGGTACGCCGCAGATCAGTATCACCAACGTCCTGACTGCCGAAGACGTGACCGCCACGGCCTTGTGGTCGCGCCAACTCTGGAAAGATCGCGACAGCGCAGGGCTTGCGGGCACGATCTCGATCACGGTGCCGACCGCGCTCACCAGTGGCACACTGACCGCTCGCGTTTATCTGACCGGCTTGTCCGTGCAGGTGTAGCGGGTGAATCGCGCGGGGCTCAACGCCCATGCCGTCAACGCCGCAGCGGAGATCGGTGCCGTTGCGTCTCTTGCTGGCGATGAAGAAATCCTGTCATTTGCGTGCGTGGCGCACGCATACCCGAAAACCGCCGCAGCGCTCCCCTCCGGCATCACCCGCTACTACTGCAAGCTCACCGGCACGCCTGACCTGATCCTGCCGCTTAAATTATTCAGCGTGCGCCATCGCGTCGATACCGCCAGCTATTACAACATCGTCATCCCGAGCTATGACTACGTGGCCGGGATTGCCGCGCGTCCGCTCGGGCAGATTGTCATCTGGTCCGATACCGATGGAGTCGAGGAGGAGCTGATGCGCGGCTCTCTCGGGGACATCCGCACCGACCGAGGGCCGAATAGCCAATCCATCACGATCTCGGGCAATGCGAGTCGGGCTGCAACGCCGCGCGCCACGTATGTCCTGAGCGAGGCCCTGTACGCTTACAGCACTTTCGAGGGTGATCAGAGGCTGCGGATCAAACCCCGCGCGGCCATTCGTCCAGGCGATACCGTCCGCTATGGCGGGGTGTTTTTCGAGGTCGGATTGGTGTCGTGGTCGGTCTCGAATGCGGGCGCGACGATGGAAGTCGCCACGGTCGCGCCGGAATGAAAGGCAAGATCACCGCCAATCAGGGCGAGTCGCGCTATACGATTTCGGTCGATGCCGATACCGCATTGCTGCAATTGCTGATCGCGGAAAAGGAAAAGCTCAATGAGTCCATTATTCAGGTGCTTTACGGCACCGGCGGATCATCCGGGCTGTACGCGCAAGAGCGTGAACACGAAACGGCGTATAACGACGCGCTGCAGGTCGTCACGGATCTGACAACGGCGATGAATGAGGAGCGCGCCGCTATCTCGGTGCAGTCCTGTCTCACGGCGCGGCTTGAGGCTTGCGATACGGCGCGATCGGATGCGCGCCAAGCATGTCGAGATGCTGCGGTCGACTGTCGCAATGGATGCGACGGCTCGCTTGAATGCCTGCAAGCCTGCGACGACGACGAAGACCTTTGCGAGGCTGCGGCCGATCGTGCGTGGGAGGCGTGCACCGCACAGGCGAATCTGGACTGTGTCGATTTCGTCTCGCAGCAGACGACAGAGATATTCACCCGATACTCCCCGCTGATTGCCGCAGCGCAAGCCGACGCCATCGAAGCGCTCACGCCACTGCAGGCAACCCGCACCGACATCGCGCAATGGGAAGCGCAACGCCTGTCGGTGGACCAGGCATTGACGCAGCTCAAGGCAATCGAGGCGCGCGGTATCGCGGTGACGTGCTGGTCTGCGCAGTACGATGATCAGGTTCAGGTAGATGCCGAGGTCGAAATCGCTCAGACGCCGAGCGGGCGGCACGTCATTACTGCGATCGGATCGGTAGATAACTGTCTGCACGATGCCCACGCGGTCCCGGCTTATAACCTATTTGTCAACGCAGCGCTGAATCCAGGCGTCGAGACATGGCGCCCGAGATGGCGAACCGGGATCGTGAAGGCGATCAACGACGACGATGATCCGCCGACGCTGACCGTCGAGGTCACGGGCGGGGAGATGTACGGCACGCTCGGGACCGTCTACAGTCGGCGCGAAATCAATTGCACACCTCCGCAAGCGTATTTTGACGAGGATGGCGACATCGATTCGACCGGCGCCGCGCGCGATGCGTATGACGACGCGCTAGAAGCGTGGCAGTCCGCGCTTGCCGCGCGAGATGCCTGCTATGCCGAATTCGATGGCGAGGCGTGCCTGACTCCGCTCTATGAGACGTGCGCAACCAACCTCGACGCCGATCGGCTCGCGTGCCTGGATGTCCGCGCGATCGGAATCGCCGCATGTGCCGGTGATCCGGGGTGCGAGGCGTATGTCGACGAGCAATACCAATCGTGCCTAGAGCTTGCCGACGCCAACGCGGCGGCCTGCTATGCGGGCGCGGATACCCAATGCCAGATCAATCGCGCGGTGCACGACGCCAATTGCGACTCGACGCATACCGCGCTCATTGGCGAGGCGCAGCAGGCGTTGAGCGATGCGGAGCGGGACCTGCGAAGCGCGATTGCGATGATCCGCGAGCCGGCGTCCCCGCTGGTGTTGGATCTGGAGCCAGCACATTGCTCGGTATCGTCTTACGAAGTCGACGATGATGTCTTGATCGGCTTTGAGTCGCGCGCGGCGAGTGTAGCGCCTGAGGGCTCATCGTCATCGGCCATTCGCGCGGCAGCGATGGCGGTTTGGAATTCAGCCAAGGTATACGGGTGGGCGAGCGATACAAAACTGTGCCGCATGAAAACAATTGTACTTGAGGACAATAGAACAGTCTCGCAAAAATTCGACCTTTGCTCTATAGGTCAGAGTAAAGCCAACGTGGGGCTCTATGGAAACGGGTCATGGTCAAGTGAAGATCATTACGCGGCGTGGACGCGCAACAGTTTGCTATGCGTAACAAAGTCAATTGGTCATTGGTCTTCACCTGTTGACGCTTCGATGTCTTCGATTAACGGAATTTTAGCGGCGTGCGTAGTCTCCGATGAAACATCGGAATTTTGTTTAATTGCCGTTTGGGATACGTTTTATCAAGGGAAGCTGTATCGCATAACTATTTCCGCATCAGGATCAAGCCCGGTTCTTGTTGCGACGTTTGACATCCCCTATTTTCAAAATTACACAGACATTGTATCGGGTAGTTGGATTCACGCAGCCCCTTTTTCTGATTGCTGGCAATTTTCCCAAGACGGAAAGCAGTTGTTGGTTAATCATATTCTCGAAAGGCTTTCCGGAGACGAGTTAAGGAGCTACGGATTATTCAATACCGAGCCCGCATTCGACTCGGAAAGCGTGTTTAATCTAGCATATGCCGAAACCACAAACACGGAAGGATATTGGGTCATCGACAATATTCTAAACGACGACATTTTGTATCCTTGTTGGGCATTTTTCAAAAACAACCAACTGAAAATATTAAAAAAACGCCAAAAAGTAGTGCGAGTTTACGCGCCAAAACCGTTCGGGGCTCCGTTTGCGGATCTGCTAAGCTCATCAAAATATTTCGATTTTATCTTAGATGGGATATCTTTAACGGGTGGTCTTAGGCGCGAGGGTTATCAAACTCATGACGAAGCACCCGGAAGCCCTGATCCATATAGCATAAGAAGAGAAGCCCCCACGCTCGTCGTCGGCCATGACAGGTCTACTTTTGCCATTTACATCGGCCCAGAGTTTCACTCTGGCTCAGGATTTGAGAATGTCGACTTAACGAGCCGCGCATATGCTTTCAATGGCGAAATTTTAATCGGCGCCGTCGAATTTAATATTATCGATTTGTACCTAAAAAAAGATCCTCCGGGTTTTTATGCAGGACCGCAAACCATGCGCTGCTCCGTCAGAAATACGTTTAATAAAATCGTTAGCAGCAAACCGGACAAAATAATGACATCAAACGTAGCCCCACTTCAAAATCTATTAACAACAACATTATGGGGTGCTGGCGACTTCATCGAGTTTGCGTGCATTGACGACTGCTGGCAGATAGCGCTCAGAGCAAGAGGCGGTGAGCTTGTTCGCGTTTCGGAAGACGGCGCGCACCGCGAGGCGTACTCCGACGCGAGGGGGATCGGCGTGGCTTTCTTTAGCGAATAAGTGATGTAAAAACCAAGCCCAACCCGTTCGCGCTCGAAAATCACCCGCTGCTACGCCCGCGCTAATGAAGCGCGGGCTAAGTGATTCAGTCCCCAGCAACAGACTTTAGGTTCGCGCGTCCGTGGCCGTCGAGCCAGCGGTAGATGTCCTTCGCCCGCCAGACCTCGGCGTTCATCCCGGTCATAGGCTGCGGGGCGCCGGGGGCCTCGAGCAGGCGCTCGGCGATCACCGCGTCCAGCCCGAGATGGCTGGCGACTCGGTGAATCGTCCAGAGCTGATCCGGGTTCGGCCGCTCGATCGCCAGCACCTCGATCGCCCGGATCAAGTCGAAGAGATCCGCACGCGAGATCCGGCTGGCGACCGGGAGCACGGCGGCGAGGCGTTCGATCAGAGTGTCATAGTGTGCAGCCATATCAATACTCCAGTTAGTGTTTCGTTTCGCCTTCTGTGAACTCAGCGAACCAGATAAAAAGCTCTATCTCTCGCTCGCGCAAAGACATCGATGCGCGCTCATTTTCATATTCGTCATCGCCAAAAAAACAATCGTCGTCTTCACTCACTGCGCTACGCCTTTTCAACGAAAAACGTCGGCTTTGACTCGGGCGCCGGCTCGATAATCCGCAGCCTTCCATCAACAAACGCCTGAACTGCCGTGGTCAAAAAAAACGAGATGGTGATTCCTTCTTTGGCGCACTGACTGGACAGCGCTTCGCGAAGGGCGGGAGACGGAAGCCTGACCGAGACCGTCTGTGTTTTTAGGGTTTTTTCTTTCTGGCTCATCGTTATAAATTTGTGTTGTTGGGGTAAAAAGATAGTAAACAAATATATTTCTTGTGTCAAGAGAGTAAATACAATTTAGTTACGGTCGCGCGCTGTTCTCGCAGTGCTACGCCCGCGCTACAACACCGCGCCGCCGATGGCCCGAGCCTACAGCGGCGCGGCTCCACGTTATTTGTCGGTCCAGTCCAACATCGGGGCGACGGCAAATCGGCACAGTCTTGATCCGCTTAGCCTTTCCTGATTCTGCGCGGCTTTGCGCTCGTTTCTGCTGTTCACGTTCTGCATGATTCTCTAGCGTTCGTCCGCTTTTTGTTGCGCACCCTGCTACAAGGGTGCTACAAGCTACGCCCCGTAGCACTTACGGGGGCGAGCATGGCGACTATCGTAGCGCGCAAGCGGGCAGACGGCACGACAGCCTACACGGCGCAGATCAGGATCAAGCGGGACGGCGCGCTCA
>RZZS01000070.1 GCA_009929775.1 Alphaproteobacteria bacterium | reverse complement strand
GATGGCGGAAAGGCTGAAAGCGCTTGAACGCGAGAACCGTCAGTTGAAGCAGGCGAACGAGATCCTGCGCAAGGCTTCCGCTTATTTTGCCCAGGCGGAGCAGGGCCGCCCGTTCAAACGCTGATCGCCTATATCGACGATCACAGGGGGAACTATGGGGCCCCGCCGATCTGCCGGGTTTTGCCGATCGCCCCATCCATCTATCACGCCCATGACGCGCAGCGGCGGGATCCTCGGTTTAGCGGGGAGGCGCCTTCCTCGTCGTTTTTGCCTGTGGCGGTTTGCGGGGTTTCGGTGGAGCCGGATTTCGATGGCGCCGCCCGCACTGGCCCGGCAGCGCATGCGCCGAGAACAGAAACGTTCCAGCGGTAGACTGAGGCAAATCGCCGCAGGGCCGGTCCGGCTCTGCTCGCCGGCGTGCGCAGGAATCAGGATCTCGCTTCCGGTTTGCGCAATTTCCGGATGTTCTAGCGGCGCAATCCGTGCCCGGCCTTCGCGCGCAGGGTGAATCGGGAAGGAAGATTCCGGGTTGTCAGAATAGGGGCTGGATAATATAAGCAAAAAAATATGCATTAATTTAATCGGGTTACAAGGATGAACAGGATCGGGGTCGCGGTTCTCTCGGCAGTTCTTATCGCAGGTGGAACGGCTCGAGCCGCAGAGGTTATTCTCGTTGGGCCCGGGCAGTCCAGCAACGACGTTCACGCGCCTTATCCCGTCTTTTCCGCGGAACAGCGCATGCACGATCTGTTCGACTTCGGCTCGTACGGCGAGTATGGCGATGATCGCTCGGGGATGATTACGGGCCGCGTCTCGACGCTTCTCGAATACACCAATGTCGCCGGGAACCAGTCGAAGTCCTTCTATGAGGATTCCGAGCTTCATTACCAGACGGATCTGGGGCTGCAGGTATACGAAAAGCTCTGGAGCAACTACCGGCTTGAGGGGCTTGCCGACTTTCGTCTGACCAGCCTCGAGCGGGTGGAGAAGCAAGAGGACGTTCGGCTCAAACAGCTGAATCTCAGTCTTCTTAATCCCCACAACCTGTTTGAGTTCGGGAACTTCTACTCGGATTTCAGCCCGTTCACAATGGGCAGCAGTCTCGAGGGCTTTAACGCCGAAATGAACCCGCAGGATTCCCGCTTCAGTTACAAGGCGGTCGTCGCGCGCCTGAACGAGCCTGAAATCGGCCTGAACCAGCGGAATGTTTATGGCACGCATATCGGCTTTTCGCCCTTTGTCGGCGACGATCGCGCGGCGTCCGATCTCGAGATCGGCGTGCAGAGCGTCCTGACGCGCGACGATAACAGCTCCTCGGTCCATGAGGATATTTACGCGCCCGCCATGAACAACTGGGTCGCCAGCATGGACGGGAACTGGCGCCACCGCGAAAACGGCCTGTTCGCCGATTGGGAGCTTGCGTTCAGCGAATACAATCAGGACCGCAACAGCGCAACGGTCAAGCAGGTGAACGATGCGGCTTTTCGGGTGTCTCCCGGCTGGCGCTACCGCGACACGTTCGACGTCCGCTACCTCTACTACCGTGTCGGGCCCGACTATTTCACGGCGACCGGCTCGGCCGTACGTGACAAGGAACAGCACCAGATCAACAGCAATTACCGCTTTAACGGCAACTACACGCTCTCGCTGACCCAGAACTGGTACCACGACAGCCTGTCAGGCAGCGACGCGACCAAAAAGACGAAGAACAACGAGACCTACCTTTCGTTGCTGGCTCGCCCGTTCAGGATGCGTGAGACGTTCTCGATCCGGCCCTATCTCAAGCGGCTGGTCCGCGACTCGGACGATGCCGCGAATTCCTCATCGGCGCGGACCTATGTTTACGGGGCGTCGGTCAACGACATTCTCCTTGAGGCTTCGCTCGGCGCGTTCATCGAGCGGCGCAATTACAAGGACCGCAGCGGCGGCGGAAATTCCGAAGATTATACGCGCTACGGCGCGAATTTCAGCCGCGACTTCACCGTCTTCAACCGCCCGCTCTATTTTTCGATCGCCCATAGCGGCTCCATCCGCGATCCCTTGAGCGAGCGGGACAACGAGATACAGAACGGACTGAACTTCAATGGGCGTTACCAGTTCGCTGAGCCGGATTTCGTGAGTTTCGGTTACAACTTTCTGACAACGGACAGCGCGGGCAACATCGACGACTACCGGACTTACACGTCCTTCGTTGAGTACACGCACAAATTCCTGGACAGGCGGGATACGGAACTCGTTTTGCGCGGAGAGTATAACGATTACGACTATGAAACCAACTCGGAGGACTATCAGGAGAACCGCTATCTGGTGACCCTGGTTACGCATTTCTGACATGAAGAGAACGCTGTTCATTCCCGTCGCAGCTTTGCTGGCCGCCCTTCCTCTTCCGGCTTGTGAGGCAGGTACGGTCGCGATGCCATCCCAATCCGCAGCTTCGCTTCCCGGCGAACACCGCGAAGAGGGGCGCGAGGCTGTCCGCGCTTTGCTCGACGCATACCGCTCGAATTTTCCCGGTGCGTTTGCGGAACGCGTGTCACCGGATTTTTCTCCCGACCGTCTTGCGCTGATCAATGCAGCAGAAGAAGGCGGCATCGGCAAGACAGTGCTCGATCTCTCCTTCACGGTCGATCGCTCGATCCTGAAAGGGGACACGCTTGCCGTGACGTTCGATTGGACCCGCACGTTCATCCCGTCCGGAAGCGCTACGCAGACGATGGACAGCGGGACAACGACGTTCGTGTTCGAAGGCGAGGCGGGCGCATGGCGCCTGCTTCGGGTCAACGGAGATGACATTTTTTAGAGATACGCAGAAGTAACAAGAGGAACTACGAATGCTGCGCCGGATACTTCCTGTTCTGACGGTTTTGACGCTCGTTCTGATATGGACAACTGGGACAAGAGCGGAAACCTACGTGCCGCCGCTGACCTTCAACGCCGTTTCGGCCATGGCCAAAGAAAAGGATGTTAAAAAAGGCCTTGAAACGGCGCTGAAGGAGCAGAACGTCCAGTGGTTCTGGGAGCTGGGCGGTGGTCTTGAAAAGGCAATGACCGCCAATAGTGAAGCCGAATTCACCGACGCACTCGGCAAGAAAGTTGAACTGATCAAAACTTTGCATACGGTCGGTATGGCCTATGCCGAAGGCAATTATTCGGATGCGGCGATTGCCATCGCGGACTCCGCCGTTTCAAGCCTCAACAATCCGGCGGCCACGGCTGTGTGGGAAATGATCAAGCTGACAAGGGAATCCTACATAGAAGTCAAAAAAACCAAAGATGCCCTGAATATCGAAGAGCTTTACCACCGGGTGAACACAGACCGCCGCCTGATCGGATCGTCAAGCGGGGGACAACCGCCGACGATTAACATCGACTCGTCAACCGTCGATTATTTCTTCAACAAATACCTGATTACAGACCCGGCTGTACGCGGAAGAATGCAGTCCTATGTTGAAAACGTTCTCGGCCAGCAATGGCCCGAGGAGAGCTGGGGCAGCTATATGACAGGACTGATGAGCGGCAGCAGTGACGTCACAAAGGCTGAATCCGAACTGCGCCAGCTCCAGTCCGAAGAGTTTAAAAATGTGGCTCGTGGATGGATCCGCTCACTGCTCGCCGACGTCAACAAGCAGGTGACTCTGGAATATTACCGTATGCGCGTGCGTCAGGAGATGGCCGAATACTCCGAATACGCCAACAAGGTCGCCAATTTTTACGAAACCGGCTTCCCGGCCATGTGGGAAATACTGCGCAGGCAGAAAGTAGCCACGGAAAAGATACCTGAATACGAAAAGATTTTGGAAGACGCCGAGAAAGCAGTGAGCAGTGCCCAGAAGAATGTCGCCACGTTAAAAAACCGGACAGAAAAAGAACGGGCGTATAAGGACTGGAGCCCGGTTTTGAACGAACATGACAGGCAATTACAAAAGGCATCTGTTGGCGCATACGACGCCACAGAGCTGAACCTGTATGACAGGATCGACAAGGTGCGCGGTGATATTGGCAAGATAATGGCTGCCCTGGCGGAAGGGGTGGAAGAGGAATATGACGGCGAACCGGGTACAGGATACACCAGCACGATCACCGGAGCGGCGGACGCGTACTTTTTCGGGAAGTATTTTGCGCCGTACATCAGAGCATTCGATGTCGAAGACTACGAAAATGATGTCGAAAAAATTGCCGATGAAGGCGTCGATTACCTCAACCGGGGTGATTTCACAGGCGCCAAGGAATTTCTGAACAAGGCGCTGGGTTCCGAAGAAGGCAGCGTCTGGTATCCGCTCTATTACGATATGGCGCACAATCGCAAGGAAATCGCCAAATTATGCCCGGAAGATCCGCTGGACGTTACGGTTGTCAGCCTCGAAGGGCTGGCAAGAGAGAAAGCAGACGAAGCCAGAAGACGGCAGCCGAAAATGAAATCTTCGGAAGTCGAGTACATCTATCGGGATCAACTCAATTATCTTACAGAAAGCTGGAAAAAAGCCTGTCGTACGGCAAGTGATAAAAGCCGTATGGTCGACGGTATCACCGGAGGGAAAATGTCCGGCATGAACCGGATGGCGTGGGATGTGTACGACGCTTTCGAGGTCCTCCGGGGCAAGGCCAATGAAGATTACGCCCGCCTGTCCGCTACCATGCAGCGCGTCAGGGACATGACCTGGCCGACCGAGCGCCTGCGCGAAAAAGACACAGACGGCAAAAGCCTTTACGCTGCCGATGAGAACGGCGGTTGGTGCAAGAGCGGCGTAAAGATACAGAATGCCTCGCTGTATAATTTCGGCGGATCGCTAAAGAACCAGACCTTGCGATTAAAGGTCGGTGGCAGCGAGCAATATATTCGCCAGCTTGAGGTTTATGTGCAGGAGGAAACGGCGCGGCAGGAAGCGGCGCTCGAATTGTGGAACAGCCGCTTACCGCTCGAGGATATAGACATCCAGATGATCGCGGTTCTGACAGATAAGGGCAGGAATGTTGTAGCTGAAATCCGCGAGATGAAAGAGCATGTCTCCCACATTCCGGGATATGTCTCGGCAGCAAGGGCAGATGTAAAAAAGTATATAGCAAGGGCCAGCAGCGAATACAGGGATTGCACCGGCGAATCTGAAACTCTCACGGTTGTGGGCGACCAGCTGGACAAATGGCAGAAAAAAATGCTCAACAGCAAGCTTCTCAGGGTCAGTGAGGGCAGACTGGTTCCGGGTCGTATTGGTGTCGATCGGCGTATTAACGTCGATAACGGCGGCATGGCCTATACGGATAAACCGTATCGCCATTATATGACTTTTGATGATTTAAGAGATGTTAAACAGGAACTCCTTAAAAACGGTCTTGATGGCGGCGCCGCATCTTTCCTGAACAAGCGCTACCCGGAAGTTTACAAGGAATATATGGCCCTGATCGGTCTTGAAGGTGTAAAGCCGGCCCCGTCTGAAAACATGATATTTGGTGGCCGTGTCATATACCTCGATGACATTGAAGCAACGAAAAAGCGCTTCGTGAGTGCGGAGGCTGGCAAGGATTCTTTCGTCAGCCTTATGGAGGAAACTGCGCTTCAGTATCCTGAGATTGTGAAACCGCATGCGGCACTTTTCCTGATTTACATCCCTCAGGCGAGCGGCAACGAGGCCGAATATGAATCGAAAACCGGCAAGGCATACGTAGAACTCGCCGAAACCATCAAGAAGCGCTGGGAAGACCATAACAACGCCATAAGCGAGGAGATGCGCGCCGAACAGCAGGCCGCGGTGAAAAAATGGGAAAAGGAGCAGGAAGAACTGGCAAATCGCAAACCGCTTGACGCTTCCGGTTACTGGATCGTGGACCCGCGCGTGAATTCGGAGCGTTATCCCGCGGGTGCGTCGCAGGTGTTGCTGATGCAAACCGATACGGTCGGCGGAAAACTATATTTAAGTGGCCGCATCAATACGCTGGAGAATGTCGAAAAAGTCCTTCTTTCGATTGACGGGCGGCGTACCTGGCAGGAATTGCCCCGTGTTCCGGTTATCGCGTTTTACCTTACGCCGCAGGCCGGTGCGACATACGAACCGTTCGTTCATCTCGTCCGCTATCCCGGTTTCGATCCGGTGACGCTCTCCCTTTCGAACGGGGCGGAAATCGTTTTTTCGAACCAGAGCTATTCCGACCGGATCGTGAATGCGATGAAGCTGATTGCCGAAAGCTACGAACGCCAAAATCTCGCGCTTTTCGGCGACCTGATCGCCGACGATTATCTTGGCGGGCGTGTAGCGCTTGAGGAGGGCGTGAGGTTCGATTTCGAGATGTTCTCGAACATCCAGCTCAAGCTCTATGTCAATCGCATAACGCAGGCGGGGGCAGGAAAATACGTCGTCAGCACCAAGTGGGACAAGACGCAAACCCCGCGCTCTACCGGCGCGCAGCAGAAGACCAGTGGCGCGACCTCCATAACGCTTGTCGAGCAGGGCGGCGCGTTGAAAATCCAGAACCTGCGCGGCGACCTGCTTTACGCGACGCTGTCGCCCGACATCGCCTCGGCAAGCGGGCTGACCGAAACCCAGGTGACCCAGATCCGTGAAGCTCGCGATAGCCGTAACCCGGTCCAGCCTGGCGCCGGGACATCGGAAAGCGGCGGCGGAACCTCCGCACAAGGTGTGGCTCTGGTAGCAACAAAAACCATAACCAAGACGTTTGGTGCCGGAACCCAGTGCTATGATTTCGACAACGATGTCTGGGCAGGAAAGGCTCCAGCGCCCTCTGCCGATCCGGCAGGCAGCGATATCTGCTTCGAGGGCGCTTCATCATGGACGCAGAGCGCCAACGCGGCAGCGTTCCAGGACATGTCGGGCGCTAACAGTTTCGCCAGTCTTTCGACGGCGCCGGATGCCGGATATGCCGCCCTGAACATTATGCCGGGCGACCTGACCGGCAAGGTTCATGCGTTTAAATCATCCGGCGGCAAATACGGGAAAATGGAACTCACTTCGGCAATCGACGTTCACGCCGACGGGAGCGAGAACGTTATCACGTTCAAATTTGCCGTCCAGACGGACGGCACAACGAACGTAGCGACGCAATAGCGCGCGAAGAAACGGGCATTCGAGCCCGTTTCGCTTTTTGTCGCATTTTTTTCGGCTTTTTTCCGTCCTTCAGATTCGCTTCAGCTTCGCCGTGCAGGGTGAAGGTGTACTCGACGTGTCTTTGAGGATTACACCCATGCTGGAACTGGCTTACCGCGAAAACGACCTGAATACGGCAACCTTGTCGCTGCGGGAGGAGCTGACTGCAAAAATCAGTCGGCTGTCTCCGAAGGTGATCAACATCAGCGGTCTCTGTTCTCCGGGACGCGCGGAAGTCGAACGGTTTATTGAGGACGTCTACGCGCA
Organism: Alphaproteobacteria bacterium; assembly: GCA_009929775.1. Classification (GTDB taxonomy): domain Bacteria; phylum Pseudomonadota; class Alphaproteobacteria; order Micavibrionales; family Micavibrionaceae; genus RZZS01. Next base: position 6,624 of record RZZS01000070.1, on the reverse strand, counting down.
GTCCTATGGCGCGAAAATTACGGTAAGCTATCCGACGCTGATGAGCGTGCACGACGAGACCGGCGCTATCCTCGCGGCGGTCGGTTTCCGTTATGCGGCCAGAGAGTCGCTTTTTCTCGAACACTATACCGGCGCGCCGGTCGAAGAACTCCTCCAGTCCAGACGGGAGCGGATTGTCGAAATCGGCAATCTCGCTTCCGCCGGGGGAGGGGCCTCGATCTTTCTGTTTGCGGCGCTGGCCTCCTATCTTCACAACAATGGAATTGAATATGCGACGGCGACCGGGACCGGCTTTTTGCATCGTTATTTCCGGCAACTCGGTCTTGCGCCCAAAAAGCTCTGCGAGGCGGAGCTGGCGGCCGTGGCCCGTGACGGTCAGGACTGGGGTACCTATTACGATACAAAGCCGCGCGTGCTTGCGGGTTCGGTCGACAAAGGCGTTCGTCGCCTCGAAAAAGCGCTTGGCGTACATTTCGAGGACCATCGTCCGCGCCTGTTTCCTCGCCTTCACTACGGGAGAGTTCAATGAGCGGATTGTTCGCCATGATCGACCGGCATCCGCCGGAGCGGACGGCGCTTGTCGGCGACCGTCAGTCCTTCACTTACGGTCGGCTAAAGGCACAGGTTCAGCGTCTGGCGGACCGCCTCTCGCCGGACATGGTTCTCGGTCTTGCGCTGGATAACGGTCCTCTGTGGGTACTCCACGACCTCGCGGCGGCGATGGCGGGTGCGGTTTGCGTTCCCCTTCCGCCATTCTTTACGCCGGAGCAGACCCGGCATGTCATCGGACTAGCGGGGGTGACCCATATCGTGACGCCGAACGGGCTCACGAAGACCGGATTATCCCCTTCGCCCTTCATCCCGCCGGGCACGGCGAAAATCACCTTTACGAGCGGTACGACCGGAGATCCGAAGGGCGTGTGTCTTTCCGCCGAGGGGCTCGCGCGCGTTGCCGGGAGTATCGTCGAGCGGCTGGGACCGGACTTTGTTGGAAACCATCTATCGATCCTTCCGCTTTCGATCCTTCTGGAGAATGTCGCCGGCGTGTATTCGGCCCTGATGGCAGGCTGCACGGTCCACATTCCGTCGCTGGCCGCGATCGGCTTTTCCAACCCGTTCGCTCCCGATTTTGCGAGGCTCGCGACCGATATGCGTTTTCGAAAAATCAATTCGGCGATTCTCGTGCCCGAACTTTTGCGGGGGCTGATGGCCGAAAAACCCGATCTGCCGGACCTGGCTTTTCTTGCGGTTGGAGGATCGAAAATCGCTCCCGGTCTCGTGAGGGTTGCCCGCGCGCAAGGTCTGCCGGTTTACGAGGGTTACGGCTTGTCGGAGTGCGGGTCCGTCGTCGCGCTCAACAGTCCCGGCGAGGATCGGCGGGGAAGCGTGGGCAAGCCGCTTGCGCATGTGGAACTCTCCGTCGTTGACGGTGAAATCGTTATCGATAATCCGGTTCTCCTCGGTTATCTCGACGGCTCCGTCGACCGGGGAGGTTCCTTGCCCGCGGCTCCGATAGGCGGACCATTTTACACGGGCGATCTTGGCTGCGTGGATGAGGACGGTTTCGTCTCGATAAGCGGCCGCAAGAAGAACGTTCTGATCACCTCCTACGGTCGCAACATTTCCCCCGAATGGGTTGAAAGCGCGCTTCTCGCAAGATCGGAGATCGCTCAGGCGCTTGTTTTCGGGGACGGGAAGCCGTTTCTCTCGGCACTGCTCGTTCCGGTTTCGGCTGGCGCGAACGTTCAGGCGGCTGTGAACGCGGCAAACACGCAGCTTCCGGAATACGCGCGGATTGAGGAATTCCACGTCGTTCCGCCTTTTACTGTTGCCGACGGAACGATGACCGGTACGGGACGGCCGCGCCGGAAGACCATTTCCAACAGACATCAATCGCTTGTACAGGAGAAAGACGATGAAATTTTACGATCGGCTGGTTAAGGAAACTGAAGTCCACCGCAAGGAACTCTACAGCGTCCCCCAGTTGCAGGACGGCATGAAAGGGGCGATCGGCAAGGAAACATATATTGCCTACCTGTCTCAGGCCTACCATCACGTCAAACACACGATTCCCTATCTCATGCTTGTCGGCGGGCGTCTGCCGGAGAACAGGCTGTTCCTCCAAAAGGCGATTGCCGAATATATCGAGGAAGAACTAGGCCACGAGGAATGGATCCTGAACGATATCGCGGCCGCGGGAGGCGACAGGGAAGCAGTCCGAAGCGGCAAGCCGAACCTCGAGACCGAAGTGATGATTGCCTACAACTACGATTATATCATGCGCAGGAACCCGGTCGGGTTTTTCGGCATGGTTTTCATGCTGGAAAGCACGAGCACGCAAATCGCCACGGTCGGGGCGGAGGCCGTCAAGAAAGGGCTCGGTTTGCCGCAGTCGGCTTTCACGTATCTGACCTCGCACGGCTCGCTCGATATCAAGCATATGGAGTTCTTCAGGGATCTCATGGAGCGGATAGACGATCCGGCGGACCGGGAGGCGATCATCGAGGTCGCGCAAAACACCTTTCGTTTGTTCGCGAATGTCTTCCGTTCCATCCCTCACGGCACGGAGGCGCGCGATGCTGCTTGAAGGGAAAACGATCTATATGACCGGCGGGAGCGGAGGGCTGGGGCAGCCTCTGGCGAACTTGCTCTCGCAGGCGGGTGCGGAGCTTACGCAGCACGACCGGAAAAAGGACGGCGATCTTGCCGGAGACATCGCGCCGCTGTGCAGGCGTCTTGGCAAAGAGCCACCGGACATTCTCATCAATCTTGCCGGGATCAACCGCCTCGGCTGGTGCGAGACGCAGGATCCGGAAGCCATGCTCCGCGTCAACCTGCATGCGCCGATCCGGTTGGCGCAGGCCGTTCTCCCCGGCATGAAGGCGCGCGGGTCCGGGCAAATTGTCAATATCGGCTCAATGACGGGACTCGTTCCTTTGCCCTATTATTCGGTCTACGTGGCAAGCAAGGCGGGCCTGAAAGGGTTTAACGACTCGCTGAGGCGGGAGCTGTACGGTACGGGCATCGCGCTTACGCACATCGCGCCTCGCGCCGTCCAGACATCGATGAACGAAGGCGATATCGCCGAGTTCAACCGCCGCACCCACATTTACGTGGACAAGGCCGACAAAATCGCCGCCCGCATTCTCCGCGCGATCGAGCGGAAGGAGAAAGACGTGCGCATCGGTCTGCCGGAAAATTTCTTCGCGTTTATGAGTTTTGCCTTCCCCGGTGTGGTCGACAAAGGCCTTGAGGATTACCGAAAGGCGGGACGCGCCATTTTTACCGAACAGAACCCCAAGGAGGAAAGACATGAAAAAGAACTGGCTGCTTAGCACGGCGCTGCTGCTGTGCGTTTCATCGCCTGCTTTCGCGCAGGATTACGGTACCGGCCATGCGCAAACGTCGATGCTCGCGCAGGAACAGGTTGATCCCCTGATGGACCAGATCCGTTATCTCCAGACCGAATGGGCGCGCATAAAATACCAGGTGCCGGGCGACGACCAGAAACTTGCCGCCATCGAAAAGCTGGAAAGTCATGCGGCGAAAGTATCGGCCGCCTATCCGGATCGGGCTGAGGCGCTTATCTGGGAAGGCATCATTCTGTCGACTGACGCAGGAATCGTCAAAGGCATCTCCGCTTTGCCGAAGGTAAAAAAGGCCCGGGCGCTTTTTGAACGCGCGCTGACGATCGATCCGCAGGCGCTTGACGGATCGGCTTATACCTCGCTGGGTTCGCTGTACTATCAGGTTCCGGGCTGGCCCATCGGTTTCGGCGATGACGAGAAAGCGGAAAAAAACCTGAGATCGGCGCTTTCCATCAACCCCGCCGGGATCGATTCAAACTTTTTCTACGCCGATTTCCTTGTCGATCAGGGGCGCGAGAGCGAGGCTGCGACCTACTATCAACGGGCCTTGCAGGCTGCGCCGCGTCCGGGCCGCGAACTGGCGGACGCCGGTCGGCGGCAGGAGATCAAGGCGGCTCTTGCAAAGTTGCAAAATCGGTCGGAGAGTGAAGCAGAAGTATCGATTAACCAGTAGAGCCATGCGCGTTCTTCTCGTCGAAGACGATAAAAATCTCGGCAAGGCGACGGCGGAGGGGTTGAGCGACTCCTTCGCCGTCGACTGGTGCGCGAGCGCTGAAGAGGCCGACGACGCTTTGCGCACGACCGATTACGACCTCGTTGTGCTCGATATCAGCCTTCCGGGCATGTCGGGTCTCGACCTGTTGAAAATGCGCCGGAAGAATGGCGACTTCCGGCCCGTTCTTTTCCTGACGGCGCGCGACAGCGTTCGGCATCGGGTCGAAGGCCTGAATGCCGGCGCGGACGATTATCTCGTCAAGCCCTTTGACCTCGACGAACTGATTGCCCGTTGCAGCGCGCTTGTTCGCAGGTCGCAAGGACGGCCTTCGCCGCTCGTTCGTTGGGGCAGCATCGAGTTCGACCCGGTCGCCCGGGCTGTGACGAGAGACGGGGTCAGCGTCAATCTGTCGGGCCGGGAACTGGGGATCTTTGAAACGCTCATCGAGAATACCGGAAAGGTTCTCAGCAAAGCCCAGATCGAGGAAAAAATCTACGACTGGGGCCATGCGGAGATCGAGAGCAATACGGTGGAGGTACACATCTCGGCGCTTCGCCGCAAGCTCGGGAAGGAGACGATCAGGACAATTCGCGGTGTTGGCTATATGATACCGAAATGGAACGACGACACTACTCCGTAAGACGCCATCTTTTGCGACTCATCGCCCTGCCGATTCTGCTGGCGGGGCTGCTGATCGGCGCATTCGCTTTTGCGTCCGTCTGGCACGAGATCGAGGAGGTCTATGACGCGCAGCTGTCGCACTCCGCGAAAGTTCTGTTGCGCCTGACAGACTATGAACTCGCCGGGCGCGGCGGCACCGACATTCCGCTCCAGTCCGACCAGCCGCTTTTTGCGCACAAGTATGAAAAGAATATTTCGTTCCGTATCTGGAAAGACGAAACGCTGATCGGCAAGTCGACGAATGCCGACGGTTTCGACGCCATAAGTGCGCCGCCGGGTTTTTCGGACCAGATGGTGAACGGCGAGCCCTGGCGCTTCTTCGTCTATATGGACGATCGGTCCGGGACGGTCGTCGAAGTGGCGGAACGCTATGAAATCAGGGCTGAACTTATTCTCCAGATCCTGGGAAGCCTTCTCGTTCCCATGCTTGTCTTCCTGCCCGTTATCCTCGTGGTTATCTGGGTCGGTATCGCCCGGAGCCTGAAGCCGCTCACCGACCTGTCCGAGGCTGTGGACAGTCGCGACACCGGCGATCTGAGGCCGATCACGGCGCAGCGGATCCCCGAAGAGATCATGCCGCTCGTAACGGCCCTGAACAGGCTTTTCGCAAGGGTCTCGGAGAGTTTCTCGCGTGAGCGTGAATTCACCGACAACGCCGCCCACGAGCTTCGCACGCCTCTTGCCGCAATGAAGACGCAAACGCAGGTACTGATTAAACGCGCGGGGAAGTCGCCGGATTTGCGGGAAGGGCTGGACAATCTTCAAAGCTCCATCGATCGCGCCACCCACATGGTCGAACAATTGCTCTCCTTCGCCCGCCTGCAGAGCCGGGACATGGAAATGGCCGATATGGACTTTTCCTTGGTCGTCAAGCAGACCCTGCAGGATATCTCGCCGCTCGCTCTCGCGAAAAACCAGGAGTTCGAAGCGGATATCGCCGCGGGAGTCACGGTTCGCGGTAATGCTGACGCGCTTGCCATCCTTGTCCGCAATCTTCTGGACAACGCCATCAAATACACGCCGGAAGGCGGTGGAATCTCGGTAGAACTCGTCCGTCGCGAGGGAGTGGTCTGTCTGACGGTGTCCGATACCGGTCCCGGCATTCCGGACGCTGACAAGGAGCGAGTTCTGGAACGTTTCACGCGCGGCGTTGCGCTCGGGGGCTCTGGAAGCGGCCTTGGTCTGGCGATGGCCAAATGGGTGGTAGATTCCCATCAGGCAAAACTCATCTTGTCTGACAACAGCCCACGAGGGCTCAACGCGCGAGTCCAACTTTGACGGCGATTCCTTTAGTCTAAATCCTTTCCGGTCGATCCGATCGACCGAACGGCCCGGCATGGGTTTCCAACGGCGAGCGTGTTTTCGGGGATATCGCGGGTAACGACGCTGCCGGCACCGATGACGGAACGCGAGCCGATGCGCACACCGGGGAGAATGATTGCGCCGCCGCCGACCCATACGTCCGAGCCGATTTCAATCGGTTTGCCCCATTCGTGTCTGCGGCGCTCTTCCGGGTCCATCGGATGCACAGGGGTGAGGATCTGGACCGATGGCCCGAAAAGTGTAAAGTCACCAATCGTAACCCGGCAAACGTCGAGTATGATGCAGTTAAAGTTGAAGAACACGCGCTGCCCGAGTTCGATGTTCGATCCGTAGTCGCAGTAAAAGGGCGGCTCGATCCAGACCGATTCTCCGCCCTTGCCGAACATCTGCATGAAGATTTCACGGCGGCGTTCGGGATTGGCTTCACGGGACGTGTTGAGCGCCTGACCACAGTACCCGACTCCCTTTCACAAAGCACCGCATATCAACGATTTCCTGGGGATTTGGGTGGATAGTAGTGTGCGGAAGCACTCGAAT
>RZZS01000069.1 GCA_009929775.1 Alphaproteobacteria bacterium | reverse complement strand
GGGCGCGGCCTGGCAGGAGGCGCAGGGTCAGCTCGCGGGCGAGCGCGAGGCCCTTGCCAAGGCCCGCAAGGCGCTGGAGGCCGAGCGCGCCGAGATGCTTGCCGAGATCGAGCGGCTCGATAGCGAGCTGAGCGCCGCGCAGGAGGAGGCCCGCAAGGGCAGGGAGGCCCTGGAGGCCGAGCGACAGGCGCACGAGCAGATGAGGGGCGAAGCGCGCGAGGCGCGCGCGCTCGCGGACGAGCGCGAGAAGCGCATCGCCGAGATTCAGGCGGAGCGCGACCGGGAGCGCGAGGGTAGGGGTCAGGCCGAGGCCGAGGTCAACGCTCTGCGGATCGAGGCGGCCACGCTCACCGAGCGGGCCGCGCATGTGGACGAGCTGCGGGCGCTGGTCCGGACGCTACGGGGAGGCAAGGACGGTATGTCCGCGCGTCGAACCAAGCCTGAGGGGTAGGGGTCTTTGCATGCGTCTCGATGCTTCTGTCGCAGAAAATATAAAAAAGTAACGATTACTTATTGACAGAAAAAATTGCTGTGCTAGATTATCTTCCAACACAGGAGGAGTCGTGATGCACGCAACCCAGCACATCCAGCAGCGCATGTCCCAGCGCGGCGTCAGCCGCGACATGGTGGAACTCGTCCTCGATCACGGCAGGCCCGAGCAGAACAAGTACATCCTCGGACGCAAGGAGGCATCGCGGCGTCTGGAGTTGCTCCAGCGCGAAAGTCGGCTCCTCAAGAAGGTTCTCGACAAAGGGGGAGTGGTCGTGGTCGCCGATGGCGATGCGCTGATTACGACGTACAACTATGCCCCGCAGCACGGAAAGCGGAGAAAGTAATGAAAGACAAGGTTTTTTGGGGGCTGATGGACAGCCTGCGGGGCGAATTGCCCCTCTCTGCGGCTGCTACTGGGGAATTCGCGTTAAAGCTCTTGGTGTGGGCAAGACTCTCGGGCGATAAGGATGCTGTTCCGACCCAGCCGGATCGATTGCGCGAAGCCCTTGCAAGCTCCGGCTACGATCCCGCGTTGCTGCGCCAGGCTTTTCCGGATGATCCAGGTCTGGAGCGTTTGGGTGCCGCGAAACTTCAGCCTGCGCTTGATCTCCTGCTGCGCCTGCGCGAGCAGGGCATCCTGGAAACCTTCGATCCGTCGGACGCGAGCGCGGTCCTGTTTTCCGACCGTTCCGGGTTCTTCTGGCTGCCTTCCGAGGTGGCGGTTCTCCTGGTCGGGCTCGCGGGGCTGTCCTCCGGCGACGCTGTATATACGCCCTGGGATGCCGGGGGGCAGTTGGCGTCCCGCAGTGCTCGCCGGACGGCATCGGTCTATCTGGAGACTCCCCAGGTCTCGGCGGTTCCGGCACTGATGAGCCTGCTGTCGGACAAACCTTTCGAGGTTCACTACGCCGATCCGATCCGCGATCCGTCGGCGGTCGAGGCGGGCAAGTTGCGGCAGTTCGATACCGCTGTCGCGTTTCCTCCGTTTGGCATTCGCTACGATCTCAAAGATATCGAGCGAGACTGGTTTGAGCGCTTCCCCGAGCGTACGGCGGCGGGCGCTGTCCTCGCTGTCCGCCATCTGCTTGCCCAAACCCGAGGCCGTGTCGTTGTAGCGGTTCAGAACAGCCTGCTGTTCAGCGTCGGCGTAGAACAGGCGCTGCGACAGGACTTGTTGGAAGGCGGGCATGTGAGAGCTGTCGTCGCCATGCCTGCGGGATTGCTGGCCACCACCAACATCGCCTTCACGGTCCTGCTTCTCGACCCGGCGGGCGGCCACGAGCACGTCCGGTTTGTTAATGCAGACTCTTCGCGTTTCCGGGAATCGGTCTCCAAGGCCAAAACACGCCTGACTGATCCTGTCGCGCTGATCGACGAGATACTCGAAACCGGTGAAACCGCAGAGTCGGTGACGGTTCCCGTACGCGATGTGCTGGCGAACGATGCGCAGTTGCAGGTTGATCGCTATGTCCTGCCGGAAGCGAAGAAGCGGCTGGCCGCGTTTCTGGCCGATGCCAAGACGATCGCGCTTGGCGAGCTGGTGACAACCATCCGACCGATGCGGGCGGCTCCCAGAGATGAGGGGACGCTCGAAGTTCGGGAGGTGGGTGCGGCAGACCTGCCGACGCATGGCTATATCGGTATGCCGTCGCGTGTTGTCAGGGTAGACAGTGACCTTCCCCCCAGGGCCAGGCAGCAGTTCCTCCAGCCTTACGACATTGTGCTGATCGTGAAGGGCAGTGTCGGCAAGGTGGGAATCGTCCCCCCGGATGTGCCGCCAGGCGGCGAAGGCGGTTGGGTTGCGGGGGGCTCCGCCATTGTGTTGCGGATGACAGACCGCGAACGCTTCGATCCTCGCGCGCTGTTACTGGAGCTTCGATCCACCCTTGGCCAAGAGCTGCTGAGCGGCATCGTCTCCGGCGCGAGCATCCCGCTGATCCAGCTCAGAGAGCTCAGTCGCCTCCCGCTACCCGTTCCCGACGCGGAAACCGCGCAGCGCGCCACAGATGCTTTCGAACGAGAGATCGAGCTACAGCAAGAGATCGAGCGATTGCAGAAACAACAGGCGGAACTATCAGCAGACCTTTGGGAAATTGCCTGAATTCTCTTTCGTGCCGTGGAACGATCAAATAGGTTTAGCTACGTGTCAGGTCCCGGAAGATTAGCAGGATCGACAACAAACAGCTCCGGCTGCTTTTGATGCCAATCGACGAGTGCCTGTACCGGGCTGATGTGGCCGAGGTTGCGTTGCGGGATATGGTGATTGTAGAGCGTTGCGTAGCGTTGCAGGGTGTCGTCGAGGTGTTCGCCGGTGCGAAAGCGGGTGGTGGCGAGGACCTCGGCGATGCGCCCGTTGAAGCGCTCGACCATGCCGTTGGTTTGCGGTCGAGCGGGTTTGATCAGGCGATGCTCGATGTGTTGTTCGGCGCATAGGCGATCGAGCGGGTGACGCCCGGTGGGCTTGCGCTCGCCGGTGGCGCAGAATCGATCGGTGAACTCCTTGCCGTTGTCGGTCAAGAGGGTGCGCACTTTGAACGGTGCGGCGGCGAGCAGGCGCTTGAGGAAGGCCGTCGCACTCTTGGCGGACTTGTCGGGCAAGCGTTCGAGGTAGACCCAGCGGGTGGCGCGGTCGATGGCGACGAACAGGTAGCTGCGCTGATCCTCGTCGGGCATCTGCGGGAGGTATTTGACGTCCACGTGCACGAAGCCCGGTGTGTAGGCCTTGAAGCCTTTGGCGGGGGCGCGGGGCGGTTCCTCCTTCGGTCGCAGCGCGGCCAGGTTGGCGACGCCGTGGCGGCGCAGGCAGCGATCGAGCCCGGAGCGCGAGACGCCGGCGTTGATGAACTCGCGCACCACCGCGAGCAGATCGTCGAGCGGCAGCAGCGTGGTCTTGCGCAGTTCCACCACCAGCACCTCCTGCGCCGGCGTGAGGGTGGTCTGCAGGCGATGCGGGCAGTGCGAGGCATCCTGCACTGCATCGCGGTTGCGCCACTTGCGCACCGTCTCTTCGCTGAGGTTGTACTGTCGCGCGAGCACCGCCGTGGGCGCGTCGGAGGACTGCAACTCGCGCCGGATGGCGGGCGTGGTGCGGGCGTTCTTGTGCAGGCGGACTTCCATCGGTGTCGGGGTCTCCGGTGTGAAACGGTGCGCAACGGACTGCCTCGTGCGGCGCGCTGCCGCCGGGGCCGACTGCGCTCGCCCTACGGGCTCCCTGCGTCGGCCCCGGCGGCGAGGGCTTCCATCACGCCCCTGGCCAAGAACAGAGCATAGCTCCTTCTGGGCCAGGAATCATCCGGGACCATACAGCTACGAACGATTTCTATAACAAAAAGGCAAGGTCGGGAACGAAGAAAGACAACATATGAACCACATCACCCACACTTCCATCGTCAACTTTATCTGGGGCATCGCGGACGACGTGCTACGGGATGTCTATGTCCGTGGCAAGTATCGCGACGTGATCCTGCCGATGACGGTGATCCGCCGTCTTGACGCATTGCTGGAACCCACCAAGGAAGCCGTGCTCGGCATGAAGAAGCATCTGGACGGGGCCGGTATCGCCAACCAGCACGCTGCGCTTTGCCAGGCTTCCGGTGAGGCGTTTTACAACGTCTCTCCCTTCACGCTGCGTGATCTGAAGAACCGCGCCAAGCAACAACAGCTCAAGGCGGATTTTGAAGCCTACCTGGATGGCTTCTCGCCCAACGTTCAGGAGATTCTCGACAAGTTCAAGTTCCGCAACCAGATACCCACCCTCATTGAGGCGGACATTCTTGGCCACCTTATTGCGAAGTTTCTGGACGCACGCATCAATCTAAGTCCCAAGCCGGTTCTGGATGATGACGGCCACGAGCTGCTCCCGGCGCTCGACAACCACTCTATGGGAACTATCTTCGAGGAGTTGATCCGCCGCTTCAACGAAGAGAACAACGAAGAGGCTGGAGAACACTTTACGCCCCGCGATGTGGTCAGGCTCATGGCCGACCTGATTTTCCTGCCGGTTGCCGACGACATCGAATCCGGCACTTACCTCGTCTATGACGGGGCCTGCGGAACCGGCGGCATGCTCACCGTGGCGGAGGAACGTCTGGCGGAACTGGCAACAAGTCACGGCAAGGATGTCTCGATCCATCTCTACGGTCAGGAGGTGCAGCCGGAAACCTACGCCATCTCGAAGGCCGATCTGTTGCTCAAAGGCGAAGGGGCCGAAGCCGAGAACATGAAGTACGGTTCCACGCTCTCCAGCGATGCTTTCCCCTCGCAGGACTTCGATTTCATGCTCTCCAATCCGCCCTACGGTAAGAGCTGGAAGACCGATCTGGAGCGTCTTGGTGGCAAGGCAGATATCAAAGACCCGCGATTTATTACCCAGCATGCTGACGACCCGGAATACCAGATGGTTACCCGTTCCAGCGACGGGCAGCTTATGTTCCTGGTCAACAAGCTCTCCAAGATGAAGCACAGTACCCGCCTTGGCAGCCGAATCGCCGAGGTACACAACGGCTCGTCCCTGTTTACGGGCGACGCCGGTCAGGGCGAGAGCAATATCCGCCGCTGGATCATCGAGAATGACTGGCTGGAGGCCATTATCGCCCTGCCGGAGAACATGTTTTACAACACCGGCATCGCCACCTATGTCTGGGTTCTGACCAACCGCAAGAGCGAGGAGCGCCAGGGCAAGATACAGCTCATCGACGCGACCGAATGGTCCGTACCGCTACGCCGCAATCTCGGCAAGAAGAACTGCAAACTCTCTGAGGGGCATATCCGCGACATCTCCGATTTGGTGGTTTCTCCGGTCGAGACAGCGAAATCGAAGATTTTTCCCAAGGAGGCGTTCGGCTACTGGAAGGTGATCGTAGACCGTCCGCTGCGCCTTGCCGTCGATCTGAACCCGGCCCGGATGGAACGGTTCGAGGGGACCTGCGCCAAGGCCAAGGAGGAGCCGCTGGCCAACCTGGCCCTCCGCGTCGCCGAAACCCTCGGGGCCGGACCGCATCTGGATTTCAACGTCTTCATGGATGCCTGCGCCGCCGATGCCGACAAGCACGGCGTCAAGCTCACCGCCAAGCGCAAGAAGCTGCTGCAAAGTGAACTCTGCGACACTCACGAGAACGCCGCGCCAGTACTCAAGAAGGTCCACAAACCGGGCAAGGCGACCTCCGACCCTATCAACGGTCTGTTCGAGGCCGAGGTGAGCGGCAAGACCTGCGTGGTCGAGTACGAGCCGGACACCGCCCTGCGCGACAGCGAGCAGGTGCCGCTGCTCGAAGAAGGCGGCATCGAGGCGTTTTTCCGGCGCGAAGTGCTGCCCTACACGCCGGATGCGTGGATCGATCCGGGCAAGACGCTCGTGGGCTACGAGATTTCTTTCACCCGCCATTTCTATCGGCCCGCGCCTGCGCGCACACTGGAAGAGATCAAGGCTGATATTTATGCCCTTGAGCAGGAGACAGAAGGGCTTCTGGAAGAGATTGTCGGAGAGGCGGATTGATGAAGCAGGCTCCTTATCCAGAATACAAGAATGCGGGAGTTAGCTGGATTGGCAGTGTACCCGCGCATTGGCCTGAGAAGCGGGCGAAGTATTACTTCAAAGAAATTGATGAGCGCTCCCAGACAGGCGAAGAGGAAATGCTTTCCGTGTCCCACATCACTGGAGTGACACCCCGCAGCCAGAAGAACGTGACCATGTTCAAGGCCGAGACGAATGTCGGTCAGAAACTTTGTCAACCCGGCGATCTTGTAATCAATACGATGTGGGCGTGGATGTCTGCTTTAGGCGTCTCGAACCACGATGGAATTGTCAGTCCCGCCTATGGCGTTTACAGGCCAAGAAACCGCAGGGATTACGATGACTACTATCTCGATCATCTTTTGCGGATTGAAGGATACCGATCAGAATATATCTGCCGGTCAACGGGCATCCGCTCTTCCCGGCTCAGGCTCTATCCGGATAAATTCCTGAGCATGCGTGTCGTCTGCCCGCCGCAAGACGAGCAGCAAGCCATTGTACGGTTTCTAAAGGCGCAAAACCGTTTGTTCCTCAAGTTCATCCGCAACAAACGGCGGCTGATCGATTTGCTCAAGGAACAGAAGCAGAACGTCATCAACAAGGCCGTGACCCGCGGAATTGATCCCAACGTCAAGCTCAAGCCAAGCGGTGTGGAGTGGATCGGGGATATTCCGGAGCATTGGACTGTTGCCCCGCTTAAGCATCTAGCTATCATTAATGCCCGTGTCCTGTCTGAATCAACCGACGAAAATTATACTTTCAAATATTTTGATATTGGCTCTGTTGGTACTGGCGATCTCACGCGAGAACCAGAAAAAATCCGTTTTGGTCAGGCTCCTTCTCGCGCCCGCAGAATAATAAAGAAAGGCGATACCATTATTTCCACTGTTCGGACATACCTTAAGGCGGTTTATCATGTTGTTGATGAAGTTGACGACTGGATAGCCTCCACAGGTTTCGCCGTGCTAACGCCTAGGAAAGAAATGCATGCTCCATTCTTGGGTCTGCTGATTCAAAGCGACAGTTTCATTAATCGAGTTATTCGAGAATCTGTAGGCGTCGCTTACCCGGCAATAGCAGAAACGGAACTAGGCGCCTTACATTTGTCGTATCCAGGGTCGTTCGAGGAACAAAAGGCGATCCTTGAGCATATCGCCGAGACTTCGAAGTCTATCGACCGTGCCATCACTCGCGCCCATCGCGAGATCGAGCTGATGCGCGAGTATCGTACCCGGCTAATCTCCGACGTGGTCACCGGGCAGGTGGATGTAAGGGGCATCGCCGTGCCGGAGGTTGCCGAAGAAGAACTCCTCGCGCTTGAGGAAGAGGCCGTCGCTGACGCTGACGATGTGATTGATGACGAAGGGGATATGGGTGATGCCGACTGACACCAGCGAAAAGGGCCTGGAATCCATCATCGTCGCCTCTCTCGTCGAGGAGGCCGGGTACGTTCAGGGCGATCCGAAGGATTACGACCGCGAGCACGCCGTTGATCTGGCCAAGCTGCTCCAATTTCTGGCTGTCACTCAGAAGGAGACCTTTGAGACTCTCCGTATCGACCAGGACGGCCCCAAGCGCACCCAGTTCCTGCACCGGCTACAGGGCGAGATCGCCAAGCGCGGCGTGGTGGACGTACTGCGTGGAGGCATCAAGCACGGCCCGGCCCATGTAGACCTCTTTTACGGAACGCCGACGCCGGGAAACGTGAAGGCCGCCGAGCGCTTTGCCGCCAACATCTTCAGCGTTACGCGCCAGCTCCGCTACAGTCGCGTTGAGACCGCGCTCTCCCTGGACATGGGCATCTTCATCAATGGCCTGCCCATCGCGACCTTTGAGCTCAAGAACAAACTCACCAAACAAACGGTGCTCGATGCTGTTGAGCAGTACCAGCGGGACCGCGACCCCAAGGAGTTGCTGTTCCAGTTTGGTCGGTGCGCCGTGCATTTTGCCGTGGACGACCATGAGGTGCGCATGTGCACCCACCTTCAGGGCAAGCGCTCCTGGTTCCTTCCCTTTAACAAGGGTTACTACGACGGGGCAGGGAACCCCCCCAACCCGTCAGGGCTGGCGACCGACTACCTGTGGAAGGAAATTCTCACCAAGGAGGGGCTGACGGACATCCTAGAGAACTACGCCCAGGTGGTCGAGGAGAAAGACGAGAAGACCGGCAAGAAGAAGCAGAAGCAGATTTTTCCCCGCTACCACCAGTTACGGGTCGTGCGGAGGCTCCTGCACAAAGCCCGGCAGGTTGGCGTCGGCAAGCGCTATCTGATCCAGCACTCGGCAGGTAGCGGCAAGAGTAACTCGATAGCGTGGCTGGCCCATCAACTCGTCGCGCTGGAGCAGGGTAGCAAGGCGCTGTTCGATTCCATCATCGTCGTTACCGACCGCCGCGTCCTCGACAAGCAAATTCGGGACACCATCAAGCAGTTCGCCCAGGTCTCGGCGGTCATCGGTTCCGTTACGGGGGACTCCGGAAGCAAAACCAAACAGCTTGCCGGTTTTTTGGCCAACGGCAAGAAGATCATTATTACGACAGTACAGACCTTCCCGTTCGTCCTCGATGAGATCGGAGACGCGCACCGCAAGGGAAATTTCGCCATCATTATCGATGAGGCGCACTCAAGCCAGGGAGGCCGTACGGCGGCGAAGATGAACATGGCCCTGGCGGGAGGGCAGGAGGCCGCCGAAGAGGAGGAAGAAGAGACAACCGAAGACAAGATCAACAAGATCTTGGAAGACCGGAAGATGTTGGCTAATGCCAGCTACTTCGCCTTCACCGCAACCCCCAAGAACAAGACCCTGGAGATTTTCGGCGAGGCCGAGCCGCAGCCAGACGGCACCGTCAAGCACGCGCCGTTCGACAGCTACACGATGAAGCAGGCCATCCAGGAGGGTTTTATCCTCGATGTCCTGAAAAACTATACGCCTGTGGAGAGCTATTACCGGCTGGCCAAGACGGTCGAGGATGATCCGCTTTTCGACGCCAACAAGGCCCAGAAGAAGCTACGCCATTATGTGGAATCCCACGACCACGCCATCCGGAAGAAGGCTGAGATCATGGTGGACCACTTCCATGCCCAAGTCATCGGGCATCGCAAGATCGGCGGTCACGCCAGGGCCATGGTCATCACAAACGGCATTGTGCGTGCCATCCAGTATTTTCACGCCTTCAAGGATTATCTCAAAGCGTGCAAGAGCCCGTATGAGCCCATCGTGGCCTTCTCCGGCGAGCATGAGTATGGAGGAAAAAAAGTCACTGAAGCGACGCTGAACGGTTTTCCCAGCAGCCAGATTCCGGACAAGGTACAAGAGGACCCATACCGTTTCCTGATCGTCGCTGACAAGTTCCAGACCGGCTACGACGAGCCGCTGCTCCACACCATGTATGTAGACAAGGGTCTCTCCGGCATTAAGGCCGTGCAGACGCTCTCAAGGCTGAATCGTGCCCACCCGCAGAAACACGACACCTTTGTTCTCGATTTTTACAACGATGCAGAAACCATCCAGAAGTCTTTTGAGCCCTACTACCGTACCACTATCCTGAGCGAAGAGACCGATCCCAACAAGCTGCACGACCTCAAGGCGGATATCGATGGCTACCAGGTCTACGAGCAGAAACAAATCGACGATCTGGTGGGACTGTATCTCAGCGGTGCGGACCGGGACAAACTTGATCCGATCCTGGATGCCTGCGTAGCGACTTACAATGCCGATCTCGACGAAGATGGCCAGGTGGATTTTAAGGGGAAGGCCAAGGCGTTTGTGCGCACTTACGGGTTTCTGGCCTCGATCCTGCCGTATTCGAACGCCGATTGGGAGAAACTGTCGATCTTTCTGAACTTCCTGATCCCCAAGCTACCCGCTCCCAAGGAGGAGGATTTGGCTCGGGGCATTCTGGAATCCATCGACATGGACAGCTACCGTGTCGAGGTAAAGACTAGTCTAGAGGTGGACCTGCCGGACCAGGACGGGGAAGTCGGCCCGGTGCCGACCAGTGGTGGCGGCGCAAAGCGGGAACCGGAACTAGATCAACTGAGCAACATTATCAAGGCATTCAACGATCAGTTCGGCGATATCGAATGGAAAGATGCGGATAGAATCCGCCAGGTTATTGCTGACGAGATTCCAAAGAAGGTCGGAGCAGATACTGCCTACCAGAACGCCATGGCGTTCTCAGACAAGCAGAATGCCCGTATTGAGCATGACAAGGCTCTGCAAAGAGTGATGATCGATCTGCTATCAGATCACACAGAGTTGTTTAAGCAGTTTAGCGATAACCCGTCTTTCAAGAAGTGGCTAGGTGACACGATCTTCGGTGCAACTTATCAGCCAAATACACAGTGAAAAGCTTCCGCGTGACGCCGCCAACCAAGAGACTTTGGGGATAATAAAGGGGTAGAGAACTCATGGCATACCGAAACAAAACCTACGTCTGCTTTGATGGCGACAATGATATGCGATATTACCGCTTGATGACCGCGTGGAAAGATAACAAAAACTTTTCGCTGAATTTCTACGACGCGCACGATTTAAACACGGCGCGGGATACAAGCCAGGAGGAGAGTATTAAACGCCAGCTTAGAGAGCGGTTTGCGAACTCTAAGTTGCTAATTGTGCTCATCGGTGAAAAGACGCGGTATCTGAGGAAGTTCGTAAAATGGGAAATGGAGACAGCAATACGCCTTGATCTCCCAATCATTGGCGTGAACCTAAACGGCGCGCGGTCTAGAGATGATCTGTGTCCGCCAGCGATAAGAGACGAGTTAGCTGTATATGTGCCCTACAATCCAAAAATAATTGAATATGCGATGGACGATTGGCCGGTCAGCCATGCGGGATGCCGAAAAGCGGGAAAGACGGGTCCGTATTTCTATAAAGATAGTGTCTACACTGCACTCGGTCTGTAATGCGATACTTTTTCAGCTCACTACTGACGTTCTCTTTTTGGGGATACGCGCTGTTCTCCTGGCAGGCGGTTCGCGGGATGTTGGCAGTGTTCGGAGCAATATTTCTTATCATACAAGCCCTTGACTTCTTCGGAATTTATCAAAGCGAAAAGTACGATCCCAGGTGGTTCTGGGGTTTCCTGACCTTGGCGATTGGCGGTTCGATCATACCGCGACTGCCAGTGGCGAAGGTCTCTTACAAGGTGCCCAAGAAGGACCTGTGTTTCGATGTAGTGGTGGGAAATATTCTGGAATCACGCTGTCTTGGCATAGTTATCAGCACGAACACAACATTTGATACAGACATTGCGAGCGGGATAATTGCGCAAGATAGCCTACAGGGCCAGTTGACGACCAAGTATTTCAGGGGGAATACAGCAGAGCTCGATAGGCAGATAGAAGAGGCACTGGCGGACGTGCCGCACGAAGATGTCAATAAGGCGTATGGAAAAGCAAAGGCATATCCGATGGGAACTGTCGCCAAAGTCACGACGAGTGGAAAGGACTTCTATCTGGTAGCGATGGCAGAGCTTAATAAGAACAAGACGGCTCAATCGTCGGTGCAAAATATAGAGAGTTCTCTCGAAAAGCTATGGGCCTATGTTGCAAATAATGCGGAGTTCACAGATATAGCGATCCCAATACTCGGAACGGCACGGGGTCGCATCAAGCTGCCGCGAAAGAAAATGATTGAGAAAATCGCGCAGTCGTTCGCGGATGCGTCTGCCGACCGTATCTTCAGCAACAGACTGGTGATCTATGTGAGACCGGAAGACGCTGCGAAGTACAACGTCAATCTGTTCGAGATCAAGGATTACCTCAGGCAAAGCCTGCATGTGTGAGTCTAGGAAAAGTGCCAGAAACGGCTGGCAAGGTACCGCTATCGCTTCCGCCAATCCCACGGCTTGACGAACTCACCGGCCCACAGGCCCCGTCCGCTCTCCCGCGCCTCCGCTTCCTGCGCCGCGTAGTGTCCGCCCGAGTAGCGCGGCCAGTCGAGGGCGTAACCTTGATGAACCAGTGCTCCCGCGAGGTCGGCACCGCCCACGGAACACTGCGCGATCGTGCGCCCGTAGCGATCTGTGTCCTTCGTTTCGCACACTAGCCCGCCAGGTGCGACCAGGGCATCGAGGACGAACCGGGCATCTTCCCCGCAGGGCGTTGTCCGGCCCTCCAGCTCGCAGGTCTGATCGAGTTCTGGGGCGTCGATCCCCCACAGGCGGATGACGACCTCGCCGACTTCGAGCCCGTCCCCGTCGATGACGCGGACCCGAGGCTCGGCGGCAGCAGTGCCGGAGAACACCAAGGCGGTTATCAGAACAAGGATACCCTTCATCTGGCGCTCCATACCCGTTACGGCCTGCGGCGCAGCCGCTTGCCGTCCTCTGAGGTGATTATGCCCCGCACCGGGTCGAGGATCGTGTCGATGTCTCCCTCGCTGATCGTCCGCATCAGGGCAAAACAACTGATCGGGATGCCGGGGAAGGCTTCCGCGACCTTCGGAAACACGCCGACGAAGCTCGATCCGCGCGTGATAACGTCATCAACGATCGTAAGCCGCTCCGGGACGAGGAGGCTTTCCCGCTCCACAACGACGGACTCGTCATGGTCAACGGGGTCCGGGCGTCCGCCGCTTGCTGCGATCGCCGCCTTCCCGACCGGTACCGATCTCCGCAAGCACGGATCGATCCCGCCACCTAGCCCTTGTGCCATCAGGGCCTCGCAGATCACGAGCGACGGCCACAAAGCGCCCGGCTTTTGCAGGCTGCTTCTGGGCATGGGGACCAGGAGGACATCCGGACCGAAGCAGGGAGCCAGGACGTCGCCGGAGACCATTGCCTCCGCCGCCCGCCTTGCGGCATGGGCGATGACGTTGACTGTCTGGCCCTGGACCTTCCGGTTGGCGTCGGTCTTGATGGCGTGAACAACGTCGCGCGATTTTCGCGAGAGTTCCGAGGTACCGCGCGGGGCGTACTGAAGCAGGGAGAAGAAGGGGAGATCAGAAGGGAAGAGCGACATCGAGCTCCGTTTCCGATCGCTCCGGCAGGATGTCGAGGAAATCCTGGAGCGTCTCGTCGCTCAGCACCCTCGCTCCGTGATCGAGCATCTCCCGCGTCCATGAAATGCCTTTGTTCTCCGTCAGGGCCTTGGTGATGAACAAGGCGCGTCCGAGGCGCAGGGCTTCCCAGCCCTGGGAGAGCGAGCCGCTGGAATCCGAGGCTTCGATGATGACGGTCGCGTCCGAGATCAGGGCCATCGTCCGGTTGCGCAGCGGGAAGTTCTTCCGCTGCACGGGCCTGCCCGGCGCGAACTGCGAAACCAGCAGATGCTCGCGCGCGATCCGCTCTTGCAGCTCCCGGTTCTGCTTCGGGTATGCCTGATCGATCGGCGTGCCGATCACGGCAACCGTCCTGCCGCCGTGCTCCATGGCCGAGGTATGTGCCGCCGTGTCGATCCCTTCGGCGAGGCCGCTGATCACAACAATTCGGCGCTCCGCTAGCAATGCGGCAAGCTTGCGTGCGCGCGCAAGGCCGAACGCCGTCGCCTTGCGGGAGCCGACGATGGACACGCGCGCGCCTTGCCTGAGGATGCCTGTGTCTCCGCGCACATAGAGCGCGTCCGGAGCGTGTTTCGCTTCGAACTCGTTCAGGGGGCCTAGAAGCTCTTCGGCGCTGATCGTTTGCATGACCCTGTCAGCTTTGCAAAATCGCCCGAAATTCACAAGATTGAACCGAGTCCGGGTCCGAACGATCCCCGACAACTTGCCACCTCCGGCATCGGCTTTTCTCTTCCCCACTGTCCGCATCCCCGGCCACGCCTGCCTCAAATCCCGATCCTCTCCACCTCGTCCATGGATACCTGATCGCTGCGCCGGTCGTAGAGCCGCGTCGTCTTCGGGTCCGAGTGCGCGGCCATCTGCTGGGCGTGCTCCAGCTTGGCCTCGGGGTTTTCCAGATAGGCCGTGATGCCGGTGCCCCGGAAGGTGTGATTGCAGATCCCGTCGGTCGAGAGCCCGGCCTGCGCCGCGCGGCGCTTGACCATCGCCCAGGCGCGCTGCCGGTCGAGCCGGGTCGCGCCGAGCTTCCTGGTCTTGCGATCG
>RZZS01000144.1 GCA_009929775.1 Alphaproteobacteria bacterium | reverse complement strand
GATTCACGCAATCGTCAGACGGGCCGCCAAGACACTCGTAGGCAGCCCATTCCGGAGCGAGGTTCGGGTTTTGGGCCCACTTGTCCGCTCAAACGCCTCCAGAACACAGCCACGGATAGCGAACGACCGCGCCCGTGAGCAAACAGAAGCCTCACCGGTAAGTGTTAATCCCACGACAAACCAGTCTCAATACGAACAACTTGTTCGATCCCTACGATATGGATTGATGAAGGTAATACGTCTCTCCCTTCACCTTGAAAGAGCCCAGCAGCGCATGAACTTCAGAGATCTCCTTGCATAAGACAAAACCTGGAAGCTCGGGAATATCTATACATCCATCTTCCCTGACCGCGTCGACATGATTCGACTCTAATGCCTTTTGAGCCCAAGCAATAACCTGACTCGAAATACGAATGCTCATCACAGCGGGCCTCAGATCAAACCTCATCAGTAGCCAAATCATGACCACCGCCGTCATCTAAATCCCCTTAAATGCGGGTCTCGGGTCTAACGCGTCACCGAGCACGGGTACCGGACAGGCTGGAAAGATAAGTCTTAATCCCCTTAAAAGCGGGTCTCAGGTCTAACTGGATCCCGAGTATGTCCCTGTCATCACAACCGAGCCTTAATCCCCTTAAAAGCGAGTCTCAGATCAAACTTTCTGGCCAATCTTGGTATCTTTCTTTATACCAAACGTAAACTCTGACGCCTGAACCATTAGGCGATGGTAACAAATCTTTTAAATTTAAACTCATTTCACACCTACACAATATTTACCTTGAGTCTTATACCCTGCGGGACATCTGCCAATTTTTGGAATTGCAGGCGTTGATGTTCTTGAAGGGATACAATAACTTCCTTTCGTAGTATATCCGTTTGGACACCTGCCTAACTTTTCAACAGGTACCGCTGCAAAACTGATATTACAAAATACTAAGCCGATCACTATATAAATGCTCTTCATTTTGTTTTCCTTTGATATGATGTGTCTATCTCTGCTAGCTCATTGACAATATTTATACGCATTTGTTTATTGTCAAATGGTGCATATTCTATAACAGTAAACCACACACTGTCTTAATCCCCTTAAAAGCGGGTCTCAGATCAAACGAAAGGGACTTCGACATTCACGAACGAGCACGGTCTTAATCCCCTTAAAAGCGGGTCTCAGATCAAACCGGCCTAGCCAACGGCCAAGGTGTGCGCCTGGTGGCGTCTTAATCCCCTTAAAAGCGGGTCTCAGGTCTAACATGGACAGGTGCTGGAAACCAAGGAAGGCGAAATGTCTTAATCCCCTTAAAAGCGGGTCTCAGATCAAACCGGTACCGGCGGCATGGCCGGCGAAGCGGGTGGTCTTAATCCCCTTAAAAGCGGGTCTCAGATCAAACTGTGGGTTCTAGCATATCTTGGCCGAAAGGCTTTGTCTTAATCCCGGCTCTCCCGGATCTCAGGGAATCCCAAGTTGAGCGAAATCAGTTCACTACGAGACCGACCTCGGTAAACTTTCATTCGAACGCCTTTAACTCAATGGAAAGCGGATGATTGACCAGAGCCAACTCCTGCGCCTGCTCGGACTCCCGCAGATCGCCATCGACCGCGTCGAGATCACGGACGCGGGTGTACTGGAAATTCATGTGCACAGCACCGAAGACGGCGCGCAGTGTCACCGTTGCGGCCGACGCATCACCGAGGCGCACGGACTCGGCCAGGAACGGCGGTTGCGCCATGTGCCGATCTTCGAGCATCGCACCGAGATCGTCATTCGGCCCAAACGCTATCGCTGTCCGTCTTGCCACGACCATCCCACCACCACCCAACGATTGGACTGGTACGACCCGCGCAGCGCCTTCACCCGTGCGTTCGAACAGAGCCTGCTGCGTGCCTTGATCAACAGCACGCTGGAAGACGTCGGCCACAAGGACGCCGTCACCCCGGAGCAACTCGAAGGCATCCTCGATCGCTACGTCCCGAGCGGGATCGATTGGACGGCGCTCCCGGCGTTGCCCGTGCTCGGGCTCGACGAGATCGCCTTGACCAAAGGCCACGGCAACTTCGTGGTGATCGTCAGCGCCCGGGTCGAGGACAGCCTGAGCATCCTCGCCGTGCTCAAAGACCGCAAGCGCGCGAGCGTCGAGGCGTTTTTGCGCACCATCCCCAAACCCTTGAAGCGCACCGTTCGAGTCGTGTGCACCGACCTGTACAGCGGCTTCATCGGCGCGGCCAAGGCCGTCTTCGGCAAGCACGTCGCCATCTGCGCCGATCGCTTCCATGTCGCGCGCTTGTATCGCGATGCCGTGGAGACCTTGCGCAAACAAGAACAGCGCCGCCTCAAGCGCGACCTGTCCAAAGCCGAGTACGGCACGTTCAAGAACGTCCAGTGGATCATGCGCAAGTCCGAGTCCGACGTGAGCGCCGAGGAACGGCGGATCCGCGCCCGGTTCTTCGCCCATTCCCCGAAACTCGCGCAAGCCCATGCCCTCAGCCAAGCCCTCACCGACATCTACGACATGCCCCTGTCCAAAGGGCAGGCCAAACGGAAACTCGGCGGCTGGATGCGACGGGTCAAGAACGCCGAGGTGACGTGTTTTCAATCCTTCCTGAAAACGTTGAGACGTCATTGGGAGGAGATCACCAATTATTTCACCGAACGCCGCAACAGCGGATTCGTCGAAGGGCTCAACAATAAGATCAAGGTATTGAAGCGGCGATGCTATGGCTTGAGCAACCTGCGCCGGCTCTACCAGAGGGTGTACCTCGATCTGTGCGGGTATCGGGTTTTCGCGCGCTGACCGATGAAAAACAAAAGCTTAAGCGCGGCGCCGCCAGCGATGTTTTCGACCGCCGTGTTCGGCAAAAATGGTTACAAGGTTCTGTTTTTAAAAAGTTTACCACTTTCCCTGAATTCCGGGAGAGCCGGAATAAGGGGCGCAACTCTATGACATCACTTGAACTTTGGACTTACAGCATTGTCGGCGTGACCT
Source organism: Alphaproteobacteria bacterium (assembly GCA_009929775.1). Classification (GTDB taxonomy): domain Bacteria; phylum Pseudomonadota; class Alphaproteobacteria; order Micavibrionales; family Micavibrionaceae; genus RZZS01. The sequence goes on along the minus strand of RZZS01000144.1, from coordinate 33 downwards.
TCGCGCTCTATATCGGGATCGCGGTTTGGGCCC
>RZZS01000011.1 GCA_009929775.1 Alphaproteobacteria bacterium | reverse complement strand
TGGATGGCCCATGGCGCGCCGTTCCGGGCTGCGGCGAGGTCTTGCATTGCTCTTCGGCTCCAGCCGTCTGTATCGAGCCTGTCAAGCATTGCCATCGATGTCGACGAGGATGTCGGGACTGGCGTCGGCAGGTGCGCATCGGATTTAGGTGGGATCGCCCTTTCAGGGGCAGAAGCCGGAGCTGTCTCGGGAGCTGTTCCAATCGTCGGGGCCGGAGGGTTCGGAACTTCCTGGCGCGGGTGCTCGGGTGCGGGTATCGCCCTGGACGAACGAGTGAGCGCGTTATCGGAGCGTTCCGGCAAAGAACGAATATCCGCTGGAGGTGGCACTGAAGAAAATTCCGGTCTCTTCGAAACGCTGCTATCCCCGCAGTAGCCTTCCATGAACGGGCCGCAGAAGCTATCCGCGGCATGGGCTTGAGGACCGAAGAAGGCGGTGGCGATCATTGATTTTGCGTTGTTCGCGACCGCAACAACCCTGCCTTCATCAAGGGCGTTCAGTGCAAATGCTCCGCCGAGAGCTCCGCTGAGGATGTTGAATGCAGCTTTCAATCCGTATTTGCGAAGCCCACGTGGCAAAGCTTCCTTTTTTCTGAACGCCTGAATGCAATCGATGCTGTATTGGACACCTGTGACGCCTGCGCCGACTGCCATGGCAGCGCCTGCAACAAGGGCTCCGCCGGAAAGGCCTGACGCTCCAAGCGCGGCGAGAATTCCTATTTTCGTTCCGTAAACTGTGGCTGCTGTAAGGACTGCGCTTCCCAGAGGCGGAGCGACTTTCATAAAGGCTGCTCGCAAGCCGTTTTTATTTACGAACTCAATTCCGGATTTCATTTTTTTTCCGGCGGCGCCGGCGTGTGAAAACAGGCGTCGTAAAATCCCTTTCTGTCTTGTCCCGGCATGTTCAGCGGGGAGCATGGCAATGGCTTGCGACATGATCGTCCTTATGGTGTATCGGCTCGCGGGAATTGTCATATAGCTTGCCATAGGCGCGTTTGCAAGCGGATTTAGATACAGGGCTGTCGAAAGTATGAAAATCGATGTCGCTGTGTATCCAAAACAGAAATTTTACGATAACGGTACGACGTTTTGCAAATTTCTCCTTGATTTTTTTCGATGGCGGTGAAATTGATTGGGCGATTTTTCTGTAATCCCAGAATCCTGTAGAAAATGAAAGGAAACGGCAATGAGTAAGATAGCTAAAGGCTCCGGGGTTGGCGGTGCGCTTGCAGCGGCTTTAACGGTGGCTGCAGCGGCTCCGGGCGTGGTTGGTGCGTGCGGAGATAATGAATGCGGGGCGTTTGGTGACGACTGGTCCCGGTCTTCTGCCAGTGCTAGAAGTCATAACACCAACCGTAACGCCAACACCGCAACAGGCGGTAACGGAACCGGGATCGGCATAGGTTATGGTGGCCAGGGCGGTCAAGGCGGCCAGGGTGGCCAGGGTGGCCAGGGTGGCCAGGGTGGTCGCGGGGGTAGCGGCTATGGTGGTGATGGCGGCAACGGCTATGGCGGAAACGGTTTCGGCGGAGCGAGCAACGCTACCGGTGGCAATGTCGCGTTTACAGACAACAGCAAATTCCAGGCCGGAGCGGCAGCGGGTCTGCCCGGTGCGGCACCGATTGTCCCTCTTCATGCCTGTGTTCCCCAGTTCTCTGCGGCGGTCGGCGGCGGAACCGTGTACGGCGGTTATGGCGGTTTTTCCGTTTCGTGGTTTCCGGGCCAGGGCGTTGTTATCGGCAACGACGAGCAGGTCTTCACTCCGTCGGAACTGGCTGAGGCCGGGCCACGGGAACGTGCGAAGATGCTTGACGGCATGAGCGGAAAGAATCAAAAAATTGCGATGTGCCTTGCCGACCAGTTCCAGCAGGGTCAGCTTGGGCAAGCACAGACAATCACCCGCGAAACCCTGCAGGCACTGCTTGGTGGTGATCGGGTCGAGAGAACCATGGGTATTCTCCGTGCTGCAGAAACAGATCCAGAATTACTCAAGGCTGGAAAGTGTTCCGCTGCAGCTGGTGGCAATCTATCGAGGGCCTTGCTCGACGGCATTCATTCTGCATGTCCTAACTGAACGCCGGAAGTTCGCAGATAAAAAACGCCGCTGGGCAGTGTTGTTCGGCGGCGTTTCGTTTAGGGGCTTGACATAACAATGTGTGCTATGTAAATTTCCGGTTCTTGGAGGGTTGGTAATGAGTAGCAATCGTTTGTGGGCGGGAAGTGGCGCCAGACCGTCTCTGTTGCCCTTGTGGGCGTCGGCGGTGCTGGCTTCGGCGTTAGCCGCCGGGTGTGCCGGTACGCAAGAGTTCGTAAACGAAGGCACGGATTACGAAACCTGCATGAATTTCCGGGAAACAACGGTGGTCAGAGCTGTCAGGCGCAACGCTGACGATGAGGAGGGGGGAGAGGAATCCGAGGCTCGGGAGATCGTCAGGCAGCAGAAGGAGTTGCTTGGTTTTAATGAAAAATGCTCTCGTTTCAGCACGATGGCGCTTGTGGCGCGTTCCCTTAAGGATGATCAGGCAGGAAAAATCGCGGCAACGGCTCTTTTGATTATGTTGGCGGAGGAAGACGAAGAGACAAGGCGGCTAATTGAGGGGGCGCTCCAGTCCACGGGACAATCGCGTGAGAGACTGGCAGGTCGCTTCGGCCTTTCTGTTGGCGAGGATGGTGCAAGGGGGAATCTCCATCCGGCGAAAAGAACGGATCAAATAAAATGCGTCGAGCGTTCTGATGGCGAATTCGCCTGCCAACTCGCGCCCTAAGCCGGCGTCTTGATTCTCCACACCCAAGGACTCCCAAAATTTCCTCAGGAAAACCACCGAACAGCCTCTTGCATGCGGGCGGGTTAGGTAATATGTGTTAGAGGGATCAAAGGCTGTTCTTTCGGTCCCTTTATTTATGGCCCCCCGCGAATTCAGAGGAGTCTCGCATGTTCGTTCGCTCGATCGTTATTTTTTCCATGATTTTCATGCTCACCGCCTGCGCCAGCAAGGATGACAAGGGCGCGATGGGCGAGGACCAGATGACTTATGAACAGATGACGCCGGGGCCGCTCGACGGCACCGAGCCGGTTTACGGCGAACAGATGGCCGGTCCGCAACCGGGCTCACAGGCCGATCTTGTCGTCAATGTCGGGGACCGCGTCTTCTTCGGTTACGATCGCTACGATCTGAACGATGAAGCCCGCCAGATCCTCGATATGCAGGCCCAGTGGCTCCAGCAATACCCTCATGTGACCGTGACGATCGAAGGGCACACGGACGAGCGTGGCACGCGTGAATACAACCTCGCGCTGGGCGAGCGGCGCGCGACTTCAGTCAAGAACTATCTGATCGCGCTAGGGGTCGATCCGCGCCGCATCACGACCATCAGCTTTGGCAAGGAACGTCCGGCGGTCATGGAATCCAGCCCCTCCGGCTGGGCGCAAAACCGTCGCGGTGTAACGAAGGTCGACTGATTTCAGGATTATAGATGACCAGAGCAATTCGCATTCTGTTGACCTGCACGGGTCTGGCTCTTTTGGGGGCCGGGCCCGTTCTGGCGCAGTCGGGCGGCAGTGTTGAAAGCCGTCTGTCCCGTATGGAGAATGAAATCCAGACCTTGAGCCGCGCCCTGTTTCGCGGTGAGACTCCGCCGCCGGGTTCGCTCACGGTTGTCGAATCGGCCACTGATCAGTCGGCGCGCGCCAATATCGAGGTGCGTCTGTCTCAGATTGAAATGGATATGCGCACATTGACAGGCCGGGTCGAGGAAATTTCATTTCAGGTCAATCAGCTTCAGGACAAGCTCGAGCGCAAGCTGACCGACCTGGAAATGCGCGTCGGCGAAACCGAGAAAAGTGCGAACGCGTTCCCGGGTCAGAATCGTCAAGGTGTCTATGGCGGGAGCGGGACGGCCGAGTCGTCCCTTTACCCTCCGTCTCCATCCTACACGCCGCCCCCACCGCCGGGAGGCTATGCGCCGGGTCAGGGAGAGTACGTTCCCGGTATGTCTGCCTCTGGTCCCGGTTCTCAGAATCTCGGTACGCTTCAGGGGGTGCCGGGCGAGCCCCTGGGCGCTCCTCCAGACAGTACGGACCCGGCGGCGATCTACGAATCGGCCTTCACCCTGATCCGGAACCAGAATTTCGACGGGGCTGAGCGGGCGTTTCGCGGCTTCCTCGACCGTTTTCCGAACCACTCCCTCGCCCCCAACGCGCTTTACTGGCTTGGCGAAACCCACTATGTGCGTGGTCACTTTGAAGCGGCTGCGCGGCTTTTCGCTGAAGGGTATCAGAAATTCCCGCAAGGTCCGAAGGCGGCCGATAATCTTTTGAAGATGGGCATGTCTCTTGCCGGTATGGGCAACACGAAGGATGCCTGCGTAGCTCTTGCGCAATTGCAGAGAGAATTCCCGAATGGCGCGGGGCCCATTCTCGGTCGGGCCGACCAGGAAATGGCACGGCTGAACTGCCCGTCCGCGCGCTAAGGCGTTCTGCTTCGCACCTTCGAACCCGGAGTGCAGGAAGTGACGACTGGCGATCAGACCGATGAACTTCATGATCGTTTCGAGACCTTTATGGCCGAGTTCGGTCTTCAGGGGCAGGGAGCGTGCATTGTCGGCGTTTCGGGCGGTCCTGACAGTATGGCCCTAACGGGTCTGCTTTCGCGCTTCATGAACAAAGCGGGCGGCGCGGTTCACGCCATTACGATCGATCATGGGCTTCGTCCGGGTTCGGCCGATGAAGCGGCAGTCGTTAGCCGCTGGCTGGCCGGTTGGCCGTGCGTTTCTCACGAGACCGTGCGCTGGGTCGGCGAGAAGCCCTCAGCGCGAATAATGGAGCAGGCGCGGCTTGCGCGGCTCGGATTGTTGCGTGAAAAGGCCATGGAGAAGGGGCTTTCGCATGTGTTCCTCGCTCACCATCGTGGCGATCAGGCCGAAACTTTGCTTGCGCGTCTTGCAAAGGGAAGCGGCCTGGACGGGTTGTGCGGGATGCGGGCGATTCAGGACTGGAACGGCGTGTCGCTTGTCCGCCCCCTTCTCGGGGAAGATAAGAATGCGCTTCTATCTTTTTGTAAAAGAAACAATATCCCTTTCGTATTGGACCCCAGTAACGAAAATGCAGCCTATCTGCGTCCGCGCTTGCGAAATATCAGGCAACTCCTTGATATGGAAGGGCTTACGGATGCGCGGCTCGCTGTGACGGCCCGTCGTCTGGGCATGGCCCGCGAGGCGCTGGACTATTATGCAGAGCGCGCCTTTCGTGACGCGCTTGCCGAGCGGGGCGGCGAATCCTGTACGCTGCGGCTTGCCGTTCTTGCAAGCCATCCTGCTGAAATCCGGTTGCGGGTCGTGCGCATGGTCGTCGATGCGCTGCGTCCGGGGAAGGATTATCCGCCGAGGCTTGAGAGGCTCGAACCGCTCGTCGCGCAGGCCTTCTCCGATGCGCCGTTCCGCAGGCGTACCCTGGGCGGTCTGGTCTTTTCGGTCTCCTCGCGAAAAGACGAATTGCGCGTGGAGAAGGAGTCTTGAGTGTGCGATATTAACCGGGTCGGCTGATAAATACCCATAAGCGAGAGTTTTTGGGTCTTTTTCACTTTTGTTCTCCGAAAAAGTGTCAAACGGGGCGCACGTCCTATATTATTGCACTGACGAACTGAAATTTTGTCTCTTTGGAAGGGTTCTCACCGTGAACGGTTTTGGACGTAATCTGGTTTTCTGGCTGGCGATTGCCCTGATGCTGGCCTTTGTCTTTAACGTTTTTCAGGGCGCGCAGAAAACCCAGCAGGCCCGGACCGAAACAATCGCCTATACGGATTTCATGGCGGACGCGAAGAACGGTCGGATTTCCAATATCACGCTCAAGGGCGACCAGCTTACGGGCCACTACGCCCAGAGCGGCGAAACTTTCATGACCCTTGTTCCGCCCAATGAGAATGTCGTGGAGCGGCTCGACGGCTCCGGAGTGCGGATACAGGTCGAGGCGGTGGATCCGAACGAGATTTCGGCGCTCGGCATTTTCCTTTCGTGGTTTCCGATGTTGTTGCTGATCGGCGTGTGGATTTTCTTCATGCGCCAGATGCAGGGCCGTAACGGGGGCGGGGCGATGGGCTTTGGCAAGAGCCGCGCGCGCTTGTTGACCGAGAAGCATGGTCGCGTGACTTTCGAGGATGTTGCCGGCGTCGACGAGGCGAAGGCCGAGCTCGAGGAAGTGGTGGAGTTTCTAAAGGACCCCCAGAAATTCCAGCGTCTCGGCGGCAAAATTCCGAAGGGGGCACTTCTCGTCGGTCCTCCCGGGACCGGCAAAACCCTGATCGCGCGTGCGGTTGCGGGTGAGGCAAATGTACCGTTTTTCACGATTTCAGGCTCCGACTTCGTCGAAATGTTCGTTGGTGTCGGCGCGAGCCGCGTGCGAGACATGTTCGAACAGGCCAAAAAGAACGCGCCCTGCATCGTTTTCATCGACGAAATCGACGCGGTTGGACGTCATCGGGGCGCGGGCCTCGGCGGTGGGAACGACGAACGCGAACAGACCCTGAACCAGCTGCTCGTTGAGATGGACGGGTTCGAGGCGAACGAGGGTATTATTATTGTCGCTGCGACCAACCGTCCCGACGTCCTCGATCCGGCGTTGTTGCGTCCGGGCCGGTTTGACCGGCAGGTCGTTGTGCCGCTTCCCGATGTTAAGGGGCGCGAGCGCATTCTGAAGGTGCACCTCAAGAAGGTTCCGGTTTCCCAGGGAGTTAACCCGTCGGTAGTGGCTCGCGGCACGCCCGGCTTTTCGGGCGCCGATCTCGCGAACCTTGTCAACGAGGCGGCGCTTCTGGCGGCGCGGCGCGGCAAGCGTGTCGTCGGCATGGAAGAACTTGAGGACGCGAAGGACAAGGTCATGATGGGTGCAGAGCGCCGCTCGATGGTCATGTCCGACGAGGAAAAGAAGCTTACCGCCTATCACGAGGCAGGGCACGCGATCGTCGCCCTGCACGAGCCCGATTCCGACCCCATTCACAAAGCGACGATCATTCCGCGCGGTCGGGCGCTTGGCATGGTCATGCGGCTGCCGGAAGGGGACCGGGTTTCGGTCTCTGTCGCCAAGCTCAGGGCCGACCTCGCGGTTGCCATGGGCGGGCGGATTGCGGAGGAACTGATCTTCGGGCCGGAGCGTGTCACGACCGGCGCGTCGAGCGACATCAAGATGGCAACTGACATGGCACGGCGCATGGTGACCGAGTGGGGGATGAGCGAAAAACTTGGGCCCTTGCATTACGGCCACGATCAGGAAGAGGTGTTCCTCGGCCATTCGGTGGCGCAATCCAAGAACCTGTCTGATTCGACTGCGGCGTTGGTCGATGCGGAAATCCGGGAAATCGTCGAGGCTGGCTATGCCCGGGCGCGGAAAATCCTTACCGATCATTTGGACGAACTCCACAAGCTCGCGAGAGCGCTCCTCGAATACGAACTGCTTTCAGGCGACGAGATCAAGGCACTGCTGCGTGGAGAGAGGATCATTCGCGATGAGCCAGGCGATGGCGAAGAGGATAGCGGTCCCCGTACATCCGTCCCGACTGGCGGTGGCTTGAAGGGGCCGGGCGGGGAAGTGCCGCAGGGCGCGTAAGTCCGTAATCGTTAAACCGAAATAAAATTTCCACAGGCTCTTGCCGGATGGCATGGAAGTTATTGCTCTCCATGCTCTCGAGTCATATTATTTCAACGACTCTCCGCGGTTGACGAGGCCCGCTGGACCGCAGGACGGGTAACCATGCGGACCGGGTGAGGTTACTATGAAAACACTGGCGCAGGCTCACACGCAAGCCGCTGCGACGTCGGCTGAAGCGAAACAACGTCTGTCGAAAATGAAGATCAATAAAAGCGCCCGCAAGCCGAAGGTTTCCACCGAATCTCTGCTCGCCGCGCTCGATATCCGTTTTCAGGGTGCCTGCAGTCAGGAAACCTGGTCGGACCATCGCAGGCGCCTTGAGCGGCATGTCCCTGACCTCATCACCCTTCTTCACAAACTTTACGGGAGGAGGAAGGACTTCGCCCGGCACGTGGAAGAGATTCTGGTTACAGCTACGGAAATGTGGCTGAAAAGGCCGGGCGAATTGAAAGCCATGGACGCTTCCAGAACGGTTTACCCTTACTGGTACCGGTCCCACCGGATGATCGGCGCGACGTGTTACGCCGACCTGTTCGCCGGAAATCTGAAGGGCTTGAGCGCGCGCATTCCGTACCTGACCGAGATGGGGATCACCTACCTCCACCTAATGCCGCTGTTCGCAAGCCCGCCGGACAAGAACGACGGGGGGTATGCGGTCAGCAGTTACCGGGAGGTCGATTCCCGGTTCGGGACGATGGAGGATCTGTCGGATCTTGCCTCGCGTCTGCGGAATCACAACATTTCACTCGCCCTTGACTTCGTGTTCAATCACACATCCAGCGAGCACGAATGGGCGAAAATGGCGCGGGCCGGGGATCCGCACTATCAGGCGTTCTACCGGATGTATCCCGACCGGGCGATGCCGGATGCCTTTGAAAGGACGTTGCCGGAGATTTTTCCGGACGAGCATGCGGGCGCATTCACGTTTGACGAGAGCATGGGCAAGTGGGTCTGGACGACGTTCCACTCCTACCAGTGGGATCTGAACTACGAAAATCCGGACGTGTTCCGGGCCATGACCGGGGAAATGCTCTTTCTTGCCAATCAGGGTGTCGATGTCCTGCGTCTGGACGCCGTGGCGTTCCTGTGGAAGCGTATGGGCACGTCGTGCCAGAATCTGGGCGAAGCGCACACGATCATCCGCGCGTTCAACGCGATCGCCCGGATCGCCGCGCCCTCGCTCATTTTTCTGTCCGAGGCGATCGTCCATCCGGACGATGTCTTGAAATATGTCAGCGAGCGCGAATGTCACCTGTCGTACAATCCGGAACTGATGGCGTTGCTGTGGGAAGCGCTGGCCACCCGCAAGGTCGGTCTTCTCAGCCACGCCCTGAAAAAGCGGCCCCGTATTGCCGAGAATTGTTCGTGGCTGAATTACATTCGTTGCCATGACGATATCGGCTGGGCTTTTTCCGATCAGGACGCGCGCGACATCGGCGTCAATCCGAAGGACCACCGCCGTTTCCTCTCGGATTTCTATACGAATCGCTTTGAGGGCAGTTTCGCTCGCGGTTTGCCGTTTCAGGACAATCCGGCGACCGGCGATTGCCGGGTTTCCGGGACGACCGCGTCGCTATGCGGTCTGGAGAAGGGTGTCGAGGCGGGCGACGAGCGGGAAATCGACATCGCGATCCGGCGCATCCTGCTCTTGCACGGTATTTTGCTGACCATCGGCGGGATGCCCCAGTTTTATCTCGGCGACGAGATCGGAACGCTGAACGACCACGCTTTCAGGGAATGTCCTGGAAAGGCGGAGGATACGAGATGGGCGCACCGCATCGGTTTTGATGCAGGAAAGGCGGAGCGGCGATTCGATCCGACGACGGTGGAAGGGCGCGTCTATCAGGGGCTTCTCCATCTGATCCAGCTCCGGCAGAGAAATCCGGTTTTCGCGCGGTCGACGACCGAGATCGTCGATACGGGGAGCGAGCATGTCTTCGGCTACCGGCGCCGTGAAAAGACGCACAGTCTCGTGATGCTGGCGAATTTCGCTGACTATGACGTCGAGCTTCCGGCGGGCGGTATCGAGCTTTTCGGTATGGGCAGCACGCTCGCGGATCTGGTTTCGGGGCGCGTCGTCGATCTCGCTTCTCCATTGACGATCGAGCCATGCCGGTTCATGGTTCTTCTCGGCCAGCATTCGACGTCCTGATCGTCGGGTGAAACAGGGCCGGAGAAGCTACGGGGACGGGAGTATGACTCGCAAATACTTTGGAACGGACGGCATTCGCGGCCAGGCGAACACGTTTCCCATGACGGCCGAAATGGCCCTCAAAACCGCCATGGCGACCGCGAAAGTGCTTCGGCGCGAGGATAACGGCCAGCATCAGAACCGCGTGGTTATCGGAAAAGATACGCGCCTGTCCGGTTACATGATCGAGCAGGCCATGGCGTCCGGATTCGTTTCGATGGGGATGGACGTGGTGCTTGTCGGGCCTATTCCGACCCCGGCGATCGCCATTCTGACGCGTTCGATGCGCGCGGATGTCGGCGTCATGATTTCCGCTTCGCACAACCCGTTTCAGGACAACGGAATCAAGCTCTTCGGGCCGGACGGTTACAAGCTTCCGGATGAGGTCGAGCTTGAGATCGAAAAGACCATCGATCGTGGTTTCGACGACGGTTTGCCTCTGCCGGCCGATCTGGGGCGCGCGAGCCGTCTCGACGATGCGAGCGGGCGATACATCGAATACATCAAGCGCATCCTGCCTCGCGGCGATTCACTAAGCGGGCTCAAGGTCGTTGTCGATTGCGCGCATGGCGCGGCTTACAAAGTCGCGCCCGCGATTCTATGGGAGCTTGAGGCGGACGTCGTCTCCATCGGCGTCTCGCCGAACGGGCGGAACATCAATGATTGCTGCGGGGCGACGGATACGGCGTTGCTTCAGGAGTCTGTCGTCGAACACGGCGCCGATGTCGGTATCGCCCTTGATGGCGATGCGGATCGGCTCATCATGGTCGATGAAAAGGGGCAGCGGATCGATGGCGACCAATTAATGGCGCTTCTGGCTCTCCATATGAAAGAAACCGATGCTCTGGCTGGCGGCGCGCTGGTGGCCACGGTGATGTCGAATCTCGGGCTGGAGCTTTTCCTTGAAGGGCGGGGGGTCGGGCTCGTGCGTACGCCCGTCGGCGACCGCTACGTGGTCGAGAAAATGCGGGAGGACGGTTACCGGCTTGGCGGGGAACAGTCCGGGCATATTGTTCTGTCCGACTACGGAACGACCGGGGACGGGCTGCTGGCTGCCATCCAGATTCTCGATATTCTGCGGCGCAAGGGCGGCGCGGCAAGCGAGACGTTGAACCTTTTCACGCCCCTGCCTCAAATTCTCAGAAACGTTCGATTTTCCAGCGGACAACCGCTTGAGGACGAGACGGTCAGAAAGGCGATCCGGAGCGGCGAGGAGCGCCTTGGCAAATCCGGGCGCATACTGGTGCGCGCCTCGGGGACGGAGCCGGTCATCCGCGTCATGGCGGAGGGCGACAACCCCGACCTCGTCGAGCGCGTGGTCGGCGACATCTGCGACGCCGTGACCTCCCGGCAGACCTGACCCGCTTGTCTCACAGATAAGAACCCGTCCTCCCCAGTGCGTTCCAGGGACAGTTACTTTTCCCCTGACAGGACGGAGGCTTGCACGGCCTGTCCGTGTGGAAAAGTAACTGTCCCCGGTCTATGCGCCACGGCCGAGGATAATCCATACTTGCACACCGCCGGGGGCGCACACTTTTTCTGCGAGTGTTTATAAGATACTGATGAGAAGCAACTATTTCATTCCGAGCGAATGCGACGAATCTTGCCGCTATCCACCGTATGAAGCCCTCCGCTTCCGCCTGCGCCCTTCGGGCTTCGGCGGACAGGTCGCGTCGGGATGACGAGCCGTTGGAATGCATCACATAATTCATACCACACTGACCGCGGATCTGTTTTCAGGCGATCCCCGTGTGATCGCGGGTTTTTCTTGATTTGATCGGCGTCAAAGGGCAGAACTAAGCCGACATGCAAGATAACAGCTCAGCACTCCTGCCCAGCGGTCTGGTTGACCTGCTTCCCCCCGAGGCGGCGGCGGAAGCGGAGGCCATTCATTCGCTCGTCGGCACGTTCGAATCGTTCGGCTATCAGCGCGTGAAGCCGCCGCTTGCCGAGTTCGAGGAGTGCCTGTTCGCGCCCGGTCCGGGGCAGGCGGTTGCAAGCGAGACGTTTCGGCTTATGGATCCGCTTTCCCGCAAGATGATGGCCCTGCGTTCGGACGCGACGCCCCAGATCACGCGCATCGCCCGATCCCGGCTGGCGAGCGAGCCCCGTCCTTTGCGCCTTGCCTATGCGGTGGAGGTCCTTCGCGTCAAGGGTACGCAGCTTCGTTCGGAGCGGGAATTCCTTAAAGTCGGCTGTGAGTTGATCGGAAGCGCCGACATGGAGGCGGATATCGAGGTCGCGGTTCTTGCGATTTCCGGGTTGCATCGGCTCGGCATTCGCGGTCTGACGATCGACCTGGCCCTGCCGCCGCTGGTCGGAAAGATATACGGCATGTATGCGGTCGGGGCGGAGGATGCGCGCGCGTTCGATGAGGCGCTTGAGCGCCGGGACCGGGATTTTCTGAAGCAGCACGGCGCTCCGGCGGCGGTCGTTCTCGAGGCGCTTCTGGAGGCGACGGGGCCGATGGACAGGGCTCTGGAGCGTTTGGCGAAAATCGACCTTCCCGAGGCGGTGCGGGGTTACGTGAGCGCCCTTTCGACGATCGCCGACCGTGTCAGGCGGGCGCTGGGCGAGCTTGGTATGGACGACGTCTGCGTGACGGTCGATCCGGTCGAGCGAAGGGGGTTCGATTACCATACAGGTTATGCCTTTGCGTTGTTTTCGGAGAAAGTGCGCGGCGAGCTGGGACGCGGGGGGCGCTACGAATTTGCCGGGGGCGGCGAGACGGCGACCGGATTCACTCTTTATATGGATACCTTGCGGCGGGTGCTGCCGCCGGTTGCGCGGCGGGAAATCCGGCGGGTCGACGCGTCCGTGTCGTGGGCCGAAATTCGAGAGATGCAGGAAAGCGGCGCGGTTGTTGTGCGCGAGTTCGGGAAGGAGAACGAATAAATGGCGAATGTGGCGGTGATCGGCTCGCAGTGGGGCGACGAGGGGAAGGGCAAGATCGTCGACTGGCTATCGAGCCGCGCGGATGTCGTCGTTCGCTTTCAGGGCGGGCACAACGCCGGGCACACGCTGGTCATCGACGGGGTCGAGTACAAGCTGCACCTTCTGCCGTCGGGGATCGTCCGGCCGGGCAAGCTTTCGGTGATCGGCAACGGGGTCGTGCTCGATCCGTGGGCGCTTTTGAAGGAAATCGAAACGGTCAGAGAGAAAGGCGTCACGCTGACGCCGGAGAACCTCGTGATCGCCGAGAACGTCAACCTGATCCTGCCGATCCATCAGGCGCTTGACGCCGCCATGGAAAAGGCGCGCGGGAAGTCGGCCATCGGTACGACCGGGCGCGGTATCGGCCCGGCCTACGAAGACAAGGTGGCGCGGCGCGGGATTCGTCTGTGCGACCTGAAACATCCGGGTGCGCTGAAGGATCGCCTCGACCAGATGCTCCTTCACCACAACGCGCTGCTCAAGGGACTCGGCGGCGAGGCGATCGACGGCACAGCGGTTCTTAACGAACTGAAGGCCGTTGCTCCGAAGATACTGCCTTACGCGGGCGTTGTGTGGAAGGTTCTGGAGCAGGCAAAGCTCGACAACAAAAAGGTTTTGTTCGAGGGAGCGCAGGGCATCATGCTGGACGTCGATCACGGGACGTACCCTTACGTGACGTCCTCGAATACGGTTTCGGCGGCGGCGTCGAGCGGGTCGGGGGTCGGGCCGCGCTCGGTCGAATACGTTCTCGGCATCACCAAGGCCTACACGACCCGGGTCGGCTCCGGCCCGTTTCCGACGGAGCAGGTGAACGAGACCGGCGAGACGCTCGGGCGCCGGGGGCATGAATTCGGGACCACGACGGGCCGGAAGCGCCGCTGCGGATGGTTCGACGCGGTCATGGTGCGGCAGGCGGTCAAGATCGGCGGCATCGACGGGATTGCTCTGACCAAGCTCGACGTGCTTGACGGCATGGACGAGCTGAAAATCTGCGTGGCCTACGAGCTTGACGGTCAGAGGCTTGATCACTTCCCGGCCTCGCCCGTTCTTCAGGCAGCCGTACAGCCGGTCTATGAGACGGTGCCGGGCTGGCGGGAAAGCACCCGCGGCGCCCGCTCGTGGTCGGAATTGCCCGCTGCGGCCGTCAAGTACATCCGTATGGTCGAGGAACTGATCGAAACGCCGGTTGCGTTGCTCTCGACGAGCCCCGAGCGGGACGACACGGTGCTTGTCCACGATCCCTTTATCAGCTGATTTTACATTTTATGAATTCGCGATTATCATTGGCGGACGGGTCGACGTTCCGTCGGCCGGACGCTGTTCCCCTGTCGCTTTCCGGTACAATCGCAAGAGCCCCGACGAATGAGTGAAACCGAACGTGAAGATACCGGGGTGCCGGTCGAGCCTTCACCGCCGCCGGATGAGGTGGCCGGGCAAAGCGTCGGGGACGTCCGGAAGGACGACGAAACGGCGTCGTCGGGCGGAAACGCGGTCGTTGCTTTCAATGAATTTATCCAGATTCGCTGCGGGCGCAGACTTCCGCATTTCGATTCGGGACCGGTGAAGGCATACGAGGCTGTGGGGAGCGGGAAGTTCGCGGGATTGTACTTCGCGCTTGTGTGCGAACGGAATTTCATTCCGCGGGCAAATGCGGGATCGATCTTTTCGGCGTTTAACAATCCGGCTCTCGTACGGCTGGCGGCATCGGGAGTCGTCGACTGGACCCCCGCGCGGCAGCAGCGCTACGTTCTGATCTATGAGAGCTGTCCCGGCAAGGCCATACTGAAAGCGGGAGACCGGCAGGCGATCGGCTGGAAGCCCGAGATCGTTATGGAAGCGGTTGTGAAGCCGCTCGTGTCGGTCTTGCGGGATTTCCGCGACAAGGATTTCGTGCACGGTGCGATTTGTCCGCAAAACCTGTTTTCAGCCAGCCGTAACGCGCCGGAACGGATTATTCTTGGGGAGTGCCTTGCCGGACCGCCTTCCTTCTGGCAAACGGCTCTCTACGAGCCGGTCGAACGGGCGATGGCCGATCCACTCGCCCGGGGGCTGGGCACCAGAGCCGATGACATGTACGCCTTCGGTGTTACGCTGGCGGTTTTGCTGCGTCACCACGACCCGCTGGAGGGGCTCACCGAAAAGGAGATCATCAAACAGAAAGTCGAGAATGGCAGCTACGCGGCGATTACCGGAAAGGATCGCTTTACCGGTGCTATCCTCGAATTGCTGCGCGGCCTGCTTGTCGATGACGCGGTCCTTCGCTGGTCGATCGACGAGGTTGAAACCTGGCTTGACGGCCAGCGCCTCAGTCCGAAGCAGACGACCAAGCGGCACAAGGCGGCCCGGCCGATCAGCTTCCACGGGCGGCGGTATTCACAGCCGGCAATTTTGGCGATGGACCTTGAGGAAAATGTCGCGGAGGCCGTCGAGCTTGTAGAGAGCGGGACTCTGGAGCAGTGGCTGGCCCGCTCTCTCGAAATCAAGGACGCTGATGAACTGATTGAAATGGCGGTAAGTTCGGCCGAGGAACTCGGGCGCGGTCCCGGTTACCGTGATCGTCTTGTCTGTCGACTATCAATCCTCCTCGATCCGGATGCGCCGATCCGGTTGAAGGGAATGCATATGCGTCCCGACGGCGTTGGCAATATGCTGGCAGAGGCTATCAGAAAAAAGAGAGACTTACAGCCGTTTGTTGACATGATAAGCGATCAGACGATCATCAACTGGCTTGACTCGCAAAAAGGCGGAAGCATCGATTACGGCGCAATCGTTAGCCGCTATGAAACGGCCCGGGCGTTCGTCAAGCTGAAGAACATCGGTCATGGCATAGAGCGCAGTGTCTACATTCTGCACGCCGAATGTCCGTGTCTTAGCGAGAAGCTCGAAAACTACTATGTAAGAACGCCGGAAGACATAATGTACGCGTTCGAGGATATTTGTTCCAAAGGAGACGCGCCTGTCCGCTTTCTCGACCGGCACGTCGCTGCTTTCCTGTCGGTGAAGGACCGGAAGAACATCGACCCGTATCTGGTTGAAATAAACGCGGAAGAACGGTACAGGCAGGTTCTTGGAGAACTCAAGACCCTTGCGACCATCCAGATTCGCTCGCGTATGGAAAAATTCCCAAGCATCGCCAGGGCACTCGCCAGCTCCCTTGATCCGGTTTACGAACGTTTTCACGATCGTGAGTTGCGCCAGTCCCTCCGGCAGAAGATCGACAGGCTGAAGGATCAGGGCGATCTTTCGAAGATCGCCAATACGATTGATGAGGGGGCTCTGTTTCCTCAGGATTTCCGGGCGTTCCGCAATGCGATGATCGAATACAAAGACCTCAGGGCTGAAAAAGAAAAGCTGGCGAGGAAGCTGGCGGAAAGCGGGGAGTTTGGGAGGAGTACGGGGCATCAGGTCGCTGCGCTTTTTTCCGGTATTCTAGGTGGGATCATCATTGTTCTGTTCGCAATAATGGTGTTTGCGCGCTAGTGGGGGTGACATGATGCCAAGAAGGCGCAGGAAGGTGACATGGAAGGAGCAGGTGATGCTCCTGTTTGTGTTTATTCTTGCGGTAGTGTTTGTTCCGACGACGGTCATGCTGACGATCGGGATGCTGCCTGCAATCGTTGCCTCTCTCGTCGATCGGACAAAGGAGCGCACGCTGGGACTCACGGTTGGAGCCATGAATCTGGCCGGTTGCGTTCCTTTTGTCATCGATCTCTGGACGTCGCAGCACTCGATTGACCGGTCGGTAGAGATTTTGAGCGATCCTCTGACCATCGTCGTCATGTACATGGCGGCCGGGGTTGGTTATGTCATCGACTGGGCCTTGACCGGCATCGTCGCTGTTTTCCTTACCGAAAACGGGAAGGCCCGTCTGGAGTCGATCGACCAGCGCCAGAAGCAACTGGTAGCGCGGTGGGGGGCGGAGGTTTCCGGTGATGTGTCGCTTGGGCCGGATGGTTTTCCCGTCGGTGCGTCGTCAGCTTCCGGAGAAAGGGAGGAGAATACGAAATCCGGCGACAAGTGAGGGGTCGGGTGGCCTTGTGTCGCACACCAGGGCATGGCGTAGTTCGCACTGAGCGGTGATTTTCAAGAATTGGTGATGCTCGGTGTGAGTATTGGCGTCAGGTCCTTGAGCAGTTTGCCGATATAATCGAAATCGTGTCCAAAAAAAGACGAGTTTGCCACATTTACATTCGTAATAAAAACGCAAGTAAAAATTGAAGAAACCGAGCAGCCTATGGAATACTAATTGATTAGATACAATTTTATGAAAAACATTCATTAATATTTTTTTCTGTTTTATTCATTGTTTTCTATAAAAAATTGAGTAATGAAAAAATATTTTAACCACTCGTTAAAACTCGTGTTATATTCTGAAGATGACGGTTGGGAGCCTCGATGATCCGTTGGGGCTTGTCACTCACAAAAACTGGATTGGAAATCTACGAAGGAGAAAACGAATGTTGAAGATTATGGCTTGGGTACAGGCTTTTCGGAAAGACGAAAAAGGTGCCACGGCGATCGAATACGGCCTGATTGCTGGTGGTATTTCTCTCGCGATCGTTGCAGCTGTGTTCGCTTTCGGTAACGACCTTGGCAACATGTTCAACACTATCGGCGATGCCATGAGCGCCGCTGAAGGCACGGTTGACACTACAATCTAATTCAAGAAGCATGATTGCCCCGAAGTCCACCCGTCGTTCGGGTGGACTTCGATTTTTTCGAGTCGGATAGATGAATCTTGCCTTCGTTCTTTTGGTCTCAAGCGTTTCGGTGGCGGTTCTGTGCGGCATTCTGGCCGGGATATCCGATTTCAGGCGAATGCGTATTCCGAACGCGCTTTCCCTGCTGATCGCCGTAACGTTTGCCCTTGCATTTTTTGCAGATGCGATTCTTGGGGAATCTCGTGCGTTCGCGCCGCTGCTTTCCCACTTTTTCGCCGGTTGCGGCATTTTCTTTGCGACCTATGTGCTTTTTCTTTTCAGGGTGTTCGGCGCGGGCGACTCGAAGCTGTTGACTGCTTATGGTTTCTGGGTGGGGCTGCAGGGTTTGCCAGTGTTTCTGTTTTGGGTTACTATGATAGGCGCGCTACTGGCCCTGGTGGCTATTTGCGTCGGTCGAATGGGCAGATTTCCGGCAATGCCGGAAGGGTCATGGCTGGCGCGGGTGCGCTCAAGGGAAGCGGTTGTCCCATACGGTATCGCTATTGGTTCCGGGGCAGTCGCTGCATTCGCTTTTCTCGGCTACTTCGATTTTGCGGCGCTGTCGCAGGGTCGCTCCTAGGTTCTTTCTTTCTGTTTCCCGGTTTTCCGGAGCCCTCTTGTCCGGTTATTTACGGCCCATGTTTCCACGTCTCATGAGGACACCATGAACAAGAATATTCTGATTGTGCTCGCCGGCGGCCTGGTGATTGCCATTCTGGTTGCGGTGCTCGTGCAGGCAAGCCTTAAGGACGATGCTCCCCAAGTCCAGATCAAGGAGGAAGATCGGGTCCAGATCGTCGTGGCGGCAAAAGACCTGAAGGCGGGCAAGGAGCTTGGGGCTGACGATCTGCGATGGCAGGCGTGGCCGAAGGCGGCAGTGTTTTCGGGGGCGATCGTCAGGCAAAAGGACGAAAAGCCGCTTGATGTTGTTTCCGGGCGTCTTGCCCGTTCGCTTTCTGCGGATGAGCCGGTCATGGCGTCCGCCATCTTGAAAACGGATGCCAATTATCTCGCGGCGACGCTGCCAAAGGGCATGCGTGCGATAGCTTTTTCCGTTAAGGCCGATACGATGGCGGGTGGCTTCGTCACGCCCGGGGATCATGTCGACATTATCATGACATTCCGTCCGGTTGTCCCGTCGGGCAATCCGGAGGAGCAGCGCATTATAGATAGAAATATCAATAAGCTGGCGGCGGAAACCATTCTTCAGAATGTGAAAATCCTCGCGGTGGACCAGAGGGCGTCGCGAGGGGAGGCGGCTGCGCTGGTCGGGCGCACGGTGACGGTTCAGGTGTCGGCGATGGACGCGGAGAAGATTGCGCTTGCCGCTGACGTCGGTGAGCTGATTCTTGCGCTGCGCGGGATTGGCGACGACGCGCCGATAGTGCGGGAGTGGCCGGTGGTAACCGATGCGCGTCTGACGAACATTATCAAGGATCTCCAGACCGACATGCTGGATGCCCGGAGGGCGTCGATGTCCTCCCGCAGGACTCCCGTTCCTGTCGCAAATAGCGCTGGAGAAAATACGCGTAATGTGAGAATTTATAATGGAGATATCATTTCCGATATTTCCTCCCGCTGACTTCTTCTGATCTCGTTTCTCGGGATCGACTTCTGGAATAACTATGAAAGACAGAGCCATGATCGGGTTACGAACAAACTTATTCCGGCTGCTGTGGGTTTCTCTGGCAGTGGCGATGGTCACGAGCGGGGCGGCATATCAGGCTTTTGCTTCGAAGACGGATTTGCGTTCGGTCGGGCAGCCGGGGGAAAGAGAGACCGTCACGCTTCATCTTGGCAAAGGCGACGTTCTGGATATCAAGGGGGAGGTTTCCGACATTCTTGTGGCCGATCCCCGTGTCGTTGATGTGAGTGCCCTGCAGTCGGGCAGGCTTTACATGGTTGGCACCAGCATCGGCGACACGAATATCCTTGTCGTCGATGCGAAGGGTGATGTGCTGAGCCGGATCGACGTCCACGTGAATTATGATATCAACGGGATTCAGGCCCTTGTAGACGAGCTCTTTCCGGACGAGAAGATTGAGGTTGGCGCAATTCTGGACCAGATTTACCTCAAGGGCACTGTTTCCACACCTGAAGTCGCCGCAACGGCTATGCGCATGATCGCTCACTATGTCAGCGAGTTAATCGGCATGAGCGACAAACCGCTTGACTATATGGTTGCCAACATGCTGAAAGTCCGCGGCGAGCAGCAGGTGATGCTCAAGGTAAAAATTGTGGAGATCAGCCGAACCGTCCTCAAGGAGCTTGGCGTCGACACGAATTTCAACGACGAGAACGAACTGGCGACCACTACTCTCTTTGGTGCCACGCCGCCTTCAAGCTGGAGAGAGCTGGATGCAACCGGGGATGCTGACGGTCCCTGGGACGACGCTCTTCTCGCGAGATCGGCAACCGCTGCCGGTCTGTCCGGTGCATCGTCGTTTCTGGGGAGGCTTCTGGCAGACACGGAAATCAACGGTCTCGGTATGATGGAGGTTACGCTCAATGCGCTGGAGCAGGCGAACCTTGCAAATGTGCTTGCAGAGCCTAACCTTGTCGCGGTTTCCGGCGAGTCAGCCGGGTTTCTCGCGGGTGGAGAAATCCCGGTTCCATCCGGGCGCGACCAGTCGGGCAATGTAATTATCACGTTTCGGGATTTCGGTGTGTCGCTCGATTTTCGCCCGGTCGTTATGTCTGGCGAGCGCATAAGCCTTGCAATGACGACAGAGGTCTCGTCTCTTGACTTCAGCGTCGCTGTTGCAGGCGTCCCGGGTCTGGACGTCCGGCGTGCCTCGACGACGGTGGAGATGGCCAGTGGCGGCAGTATGATGATCGCAGGCTTGCTCCAGTCAGAAAACGTGGAAGGCATGACGGGAGTTCCCGGTGTTTCCAAGGCGCCGGTGCTTGGCAAGTTGTTCGAATCCGACAGTTTCCGCCGGAACGAGACAGAACTGGTGGTGATCGTTACGCCCTATCTGGTCGAGCCCTATGCCGAAAAAGACAATGCGGTCGAAATCGCCAGGGATATTTCGACCCCGCTGTCCCGCGCATTCTCCGCCAACTTGCGCAGGACATACGGAGATATCGCTCCCGATCTTCTCGAGGAACAGGGCGCCTTCGGTTACCTTTTAAACTAGACAGGGATTGCCAAGCATGCGCGTTGACAGAAAAATTCGATTGGTCGTGCCGGCCTTGCTGGCCGTTTTGATTGCAGGCGGTTGTTCCCTGGAAACGCCGAGCAATGTCACGGACGGGAAGGTTGAGCTCTATTCGCAGGAGCATGCTTTCAAGGTGCCGGTTTCCGACATGGATGAGGACGACTATGAGGAAATCGGAACGCACTACTGGCGGTACGGGACCGGACCTGTTCATGTCGCCGTAACCTATTCTCCCGGATCGAATACCAACACGGCCATGACGGCAAGTCTCGAACTCGCGCGGGTTTCGAACGGCCTTCGGAAAGCGGGCATTGCGGATGTCCGGGGCGATATTCTTCCCGCTGCGGGAGACGGTGTCTCTATGGCGCTTGTAACCTACGCCGAGGTCACAGCATCGGCTCCCCGCGATTGCAAGAGAATGCCCGGTATGGGCGGCCGTTCGGCGGATATCGAGGAAATCGAGGCATACAAGATCGGGTGCGGGCTTCAGGATCAGTTCGCCAGGCAGATCGCGCGACCGAAGGATTTGCGTGGGCAGTCGGGAACGCCGCCGGGAGACACGCCGCGCGCGTCGGCTGTGATCGAGGGATATCGCGCCGGACCTGCGGCTGAATAATTAATTGTTAACCCCGGCCGGGGTATAAATGGGTCAGGATAAGTTCGAATGAGCGAAGACGATAGCACCGAAACGTCTGTACTTCTGCCCAGCGCTTCAGTCGCCATATTCACGAAAGACAAAGAATCCGTTCAAACGGTTTCGGCTCTTGAGGATGACTGGCGTTTTGCGCGTGTGCGGATAGAGGCAATCGACGGCGATGTTGAAACCGCCATCGAGGCTTACTCGTCTATGGCGTCGCCGGATCTCGTTATTGTCCAGACTGACGAGATTAACGATGGATTTGCCGGGCGTCTCGAAGCGCTCGCCGGTTACTGCAAGGAGGATACGGCAGCGATTGTCGTAGGACCCGTCAACGATGTTTACCTCTACCGGAAACTTATCGGGATGGGCGTCAGCGATTATCTGGTGCGCCCTCTTGTTCCGGAGGTGTTCTCGGAAGTTATTGCGAAGACCCTGATCGAGCGCATCGGCGCAATCGGAAGCCACCTCGTCGCCTTCGTCGGTGCCAAAGGCGGAGTGGGAACGTCGCTTATTTCCCGGTTGACGGCATGGGGCGCAAGCGAGCGCGGGCAGAAATCTATCCTGCTTGACGCTGCGGGAGGGTGGTCGTCCATGAGCGTCGGGCTGGGTTTCGACCCAACCGCAACCCTTCCGGAGGCAATGCGGGTTGCGCAAACGGGCAATGAGGATAATCTCAAGCGAATGTTGGTCAATCCAGGGGAAAAACTGAGCGTTCTCGCAACAGGCGGCGATGTGATGCTTGACCACGAACCTGATCCGGGCGAATTCGAAAATCTCGTCAATATTCTCATGACGAAATATCCCATTGTGTTTCTTGACCTGTCCCAGGCACCTGCGCCGGTTGTCCGCGCAATGGCGGCGAAAGCGAACAAGATTATTCTTGTTTCGACACCTGTCGTTACGGCCTTGCGCCTCGCGCGGACTTTGCTTTCGGAAATCGAGGAACTGCGCGGCGGATCCCGTGACAATATTAGCCTTGTCATCAATATGCAAAACGTTTCATCTGCCGGGGAGGTCGCACGAAGCGACATAGAGGCGGCAATGGAACGCAAGCCCGAGCTTTTCATTCCGTTCAATCCCAAGCTGTTCATCGGGGCGGAGGGGCAGGGGCAAAAGTTTTTCGAGAACAAGGCGACGGCCGGTATCATACAGGACGTCGTTGACCTCATTGCCAACGGCATCGGCATGGGGAGGGACGAGGCGGGCGATTCCAGGGGGCAGCAATCCAGGAAGGGCATCCTCAGGATGTTCTCTCCGAAGGAATGACGGGGCGGTGAGCGATGGCCTTTGGCAAAAAATCGACGGACAGCAAGACGGAGAAGCCGCTGAAGCCTCTCAGAAAAGATCCGCCGGTCGTACCGTCGAAGCCTGTTAGTTCGCCGACTGCGGAAGCACAACCGAGATCGACCGTTCCCGCGGACGTTCCGTCGACACCCGATGTCGTACAGGTCCCGGCTGCAGCCGAAATTGTAGCGCCGAACGTGGCTGATGCCGCGGAAAAGCCTCGCAAGAGTATGGAAGACGATGTTATCTCGACCGACATAGCCGAGGACGGCGATGGCAGCGAGGTTGCCGATTCCATGACAGCCATGCGGCTGCAGCGTGCTCGCAACCGAATCTGGCTCGACCTGCGCGACGGTATCGACCTCAAGGCTCTGGCGCGGATGGATTCGAAGTCGGCCCGGGACGAGGTGCAGTCGGCGGTTCAGGAAATCGCGCGATTTCGAAATCTCGACCTTACGCCGGCCGAACTCGAGAAAATCGCCAAGGAATGCGCTGACGACATGCTCGGTTTTGGCCCGCTTGAGCCGCTGCTCGAGCGGGATGACATTGCGGACATTATGATTAACGGTCCTGACACCGTCTATATCGAAACGAAGGGCAAGATAGAACGCACCAGAGTCAAGTTTCACGACAGTCAGCATCTTATTACAGTTTGCCAGAGGATCGTCGGCGCGATCGGTCGGCGGGTCGACGAATCGTCGCCAATTTGCGATGCACGTCTTCCGGATGGCAGCCGCGTGAACGTTATCATTCCTCCGCTTGCCATAGACGGTGCGGCGATGACGATCCGGAAGTTTTCCAAGGAAAAGCTCACGCTCGAAAAGCTCGTCGATTTCGGATCGATGACGCCCTCCTGCGCGAAGCTCATCATGGCCGTAGGCCGGTGCCGGGTGAACTGCCTCGTGTCCGGCGGTACCGGTTCGGGGAAGACGACGATGCTGAACTGTCTGACCCGCTATATCGACCCCGGCGAGAGAATCATCACCTGCGAGGACGCCGCTGAACTTCAGCTCCAGCAGCCGCACGTCGTGCGTCTCGAAACGCGACCGCCCAACCTCGAAGGAGTCGGGGAAGTAACGATGCGCGATCTCGTAAAGAACTGCCTGCGGATGCGTCCGGAGCGGATTATCGTTGGCGAGGTGCGCGGTCCTGAAGCTTTCGACCTGCTGCAGGCGATGAATACCGGTCACGACGGGTCGATGGGCACCGTGCACGCGAACAATCCCCGCGAGGCCTTGTCCCGTATGGAGAACATGATCGCCATGGGGGGGCTGAATCTTCCGCAGAAAGCGGTTCGGGAGCAGATTGCCGCAGCCGTCAATGTCATCATTCAGGTCCAGCGCCTGCGCGACGGCTCGCGGAAAACGACTCACGTATCCGAAATTACCGGCATGGAAGGTGAAGTCGTAACGATGCAGGATCTTTTTGTTCTTGAGATCGAGGGCGAAGATGCCCACGGGAAGCTGGTTACACGGCATAAATCGACGGGACTGCGTCCCAAATTCTATGACAAGGCACGCCAGTTCGGTGTTGAACAACTTGTTCTGGATGCAATGGAAGAGGCTTACGGCTGATGGGTATGATCGAGTTCGCCATAATAGCGATCATCGTTCTCGTGTTCGCGGGCATGCTGATCGCGCTCGTTGTTAGTCAAAAGGCTTCGCAACGCTCGCAGGCTTTGGCGCTCATCCGTGGCGGTTCGTCCGGTGCCGCGAAGGGAGGAAAAAAGGACATTCGCGACCAGAGACGGGCCGAAATTGCAAAAAAGCTCAAGGAGCAAAACGAGGAAGAAAAAAAGAAGAAAAAGGGCAAGGGCGCGTCCATGGCCGACCAGCTTGCGCAGGCAGGTATGAAAATCTCTGTAAAGGCATTCTGGATCAATATGGTTATTGTCGCCGCGATCGTCGGGGCAGCTGCCTGGTTTGCAAAGTTGCCCGTTTATGCGGTTCCCATGATTTCCCTTGTTGTGCTATTTCTCGTGCCGCGCATGCTCATAAAAATCAGAACAGGCAAGCGTCAAAAGAAATTCCTTGAGGAATTTCCCGATGCGCTTGAGGCCATGATCCGTCTTCTGAAAGCCGGTATGCCTGTTTCGGAAGCCATTTCAATGGTCGGGCGGGAATTCAGCGGTCCTGTCGGGGAGGAAATGGCCAAAATATACGACACCCAGAAGATCGGTGTCCCGTTGCACGAGGCTTGCTACGAAGCGGCGCGTCGCATGCCGATTACCGAGATGCAGATGTTCGCGACCGGTATCGCCATTCAGGCGCAGACCGGCGCCAGCCTTTCGGAGGTTTTAGGAAACCTTGCCCACGTGATTCGAGCGCGTTTTCGCCTGAAGAGGAAAGTCGTTTCGTTGTCGTCCGAAGCGAAGTCGTCGGCGATGATCATTGGTGCCTTGCCGGTTCTGATTTCGGGCGGCATCTACCTCATTAATCCGGATTATATCGGTATTCTGTTTGAGGATCCGTTCGGTCGAGTTCTCGTCGGTGGTGCGGCGGTCTGGATGTGCATCGGAATCCTTGTCATGAAAATCATGATTAACTTCAAGGTCTAGGGAGGGCGGCATGGATCAGGACACACTGATAGTTCTGGGGAGCGCACTCGCCGCAGCGCTTTCGTTTGTCGCCTTCGCCCTCCCGTTTCTAAACCGAAGTGAGCGGAAAGAGCAGTACCGCTCGATCATCGAGAAGAAGAGGCGGGAGCTGTTCGCGCAGACCAAGGAAGGCCAGAAGAAGAGAGCGGACGATTCAAGCGCTGTTTCTGCACGGGAGTCGATGGCCGCCTTTTACAAGGTCCAGCAGCTGGCTGGAGAAGCCGCCGAAAGCATCCGGGACAAAATGCTGCAAGCGGGGAACCGCGATCCATCCGCGCCTCTCAAGTTCATGGTCGCACGGGCTGCGTTGCCGCTTGTTCTTGGTCTCCTTACCATGGTGTTCGTTTCAGCAAGCGACAAGGAACTCGCCGGGCCGGTTATTCTGCTTGTCGTTCTTGGCGCCGCGGGACTCGGTTACGCGCTTCCGGGAATCATTCTGAAAAACCAGATTATAAAACGTCAGGAAGAAATCGGTCTCGCATTTCCGGACGCGCTCGACATGATGCTGATTTGCGTTCAGGGCGGAATCGGGCTTGAGCAGACGGTTCACCGCATCGCCGACGAGATTTCCGAGCATTCACCGAAGCTGGCCGAGGAACTTGGGATACTGAGTGCCGAGATGAGCATGCTCAATGACCGCAAGGCCGCGCTTCAGGATTTCGCGAGGCGGGTGGGAAGCGGGGCTGGGAAGTCGTTCGCGACAGCCATGATTCAGGCAGAGCAATACGGAACCAGTGTATCGCAGGCGATGAAGGTCATGGCCGAGGAGCTTCGGGATATTCGCATGCAGGAAGCGGAGCGCAAAGCGATGGCGTTGCCGCCGAAACTGACCGTTCCAATGATTGCGTTTTTTCTGCCCTCGATCTTCATTGTAATTCTCGGGCCTGTCGGTGTCCAGGTCGGCAATATGTAGTCGGAGGCCGGGAGCGACCCTTCCAGGATATTGACGGCGTCGTGGTCGAAGGGATTCCGAGGGGCATCTCCGCGCGCATGCAGAAACTGAACGCTTGCCCTGTTTTCGGCTATTCGGCCTCGTCATCCGGTGATGGTTTGCGTGGCGGCAGGACGATCTTGTCCGGTTCCGCTCCCGGAATTGCGCGGGGGCGCGCAGTTTTCGTGGATTGCCGTAGTGCCGAAACAATCCGCAGGTTTCGTTCGATTTCCGGGCGGTTTGGTGCGGCCGCAGCGGCGCGGTGGAGGATTTCCGAGGCTTCGTCGATCAGCCCCTGTGACGCAAGATTAAGGGCGAGGTTGTTCATGATGGGAGTCGGATCGCCCTCCCAGTAATCAAGGCCTTTGCGGAAGGCGACTTCAGCCTGCTCATGGTGTCCCATCGCGTCCAGCGCGATTCCAAGCACATGGAAAGCCTTCGCGTTCTCCGGATTGGCGAGAATCGCCTTGCGGGCATAAGTTTCGGCGTCGCGGTAGTTGCCCATGCCGAGATTGACTGTCGCATATTCGGATTTGATCAAAGAGGGCGAATCGTCTTTACCCGCGAGCGGAGCGAGGATAATCAGCGCGCGGTTCAGGTAGTCGGCTTCTCGCAATGCCCGCGCGTAGGCAATAACGGTTTCCGGGTCCTTGCTCTGGCGCTTGTAATCCTCCTCGAGCGAGAGAAGAGACGCCACCGACCTGCCTTTTTCCGCACCGGCGGAAGCCGCACGTTCAAGTGCGGCGTCAATTTTTGCGGCCCGGGACATCTGGCGCGCTTCGGCAATATCAGCCTCCGGCCCGACCGGGACGACACCCGACTGGTGTGCTGGCTGGCAGGCCGCAAGGGCTGCGCTTGCAGCGAAGGCAAGGAGAAAGGCTTTCGAAAAACGATGTTCGCGTCGGTTAAGAGCCATCACTCGGCCTCCTCATTTTGTCCGTCCTCTGCTTCGCCACCGTCAGAATCCGCGGTTTGCGCTTCTCCGGCTCCTTCGGTCAGGGCTATCTCATGGCACATATCCGGGCAGTAGTAAACGGAAGTCTGTGCGCAATTCTCCCCGCCCATGGAACACGTGCGACGGAGACGAATGTAACGTTCCTTCGGGCTGGCAACGATCACATGGCGCTGCATGATGACCTGCCCTTGTGCGTCGAGAACGGTAAAGTGCGTGGCACCGGGAGTGCGAGGCACGACAACAAGAAGCCGTGTCGAATCGAGAAGGACGTTTGCGTGGGCCGGGTTGCCGACGATGATGCTCGCTGCATCGGCGTTCAGTCGAACCAGTTCTGACTTGTCTGGCGTCAGGCGCAGCGGAGGATGCGTTTCGAGGGCCGAAATGTCTCCGGAAGTCGCGGCGGGTGCAAGCAGGCCGAAGAGCCCATGCTGCGCATCTTGCGCTGCGGCGCTTCCGTGGGCTGTCACTGCCAGAAGGCAGGCGACAAGCATCGAGCGGAGAATCTGTTTTGTCATCGGATATACGGGGTGCTCAAAGAGAAACGGAAATACGTACCGGACCAGTATAACTCTCGAATCGCTAAAGATCACCCTTTTTTACAGAGCTATTTTTCAGCATTTTAAATAAAGCCTCGGCAAACGCGAGGGCAGGGGACAGTTACTATTCCAGCAGGCCAGTCGTGAGACTTTCAGCTTTGCGCGGGGGAAGCAACTGTCCCGTTTGCTTTGTGTGCCTTCAGGCCGCCTGCTTTTTGTCGAGCGGAAGGGTTACGATAAAACGACCGGGGTTGTCGCCGTCCTTGCGGGTTTCAAAGCCCATTTCGCGGCACATGGCGAGCATGTCGTGGTTTTCGGCCAGTACGGCGCCCCACAGTTCCTCCAGATCTTCCGCTCTGGCGTAGGCGATAAGACGCTGCATGAGCGCCCATCCCAGACCTTTGGCTTTCATGTCCGACCGGACGATGACCCCGTACTCGGCCCGGGTCAGGGTTGGGTCGGCCGACAGGCGCGACACACCGAGCAGTTCGCCGCTTGCCTCGTCGATGGCGACGAACGCCATGGCGCGGGCGTAATCGATCTGGGTCAGGCGGGCGATGAACTCGCGCGGCAGTTTTTTGATCGGTTTGAACAGGCGCATGCGCTGGTCTTCGGGGTCGGTCATGTCGGTGAAGAGGTCGTAAAGCGCCTCGTCCTCCGGACGGATCGGGCGCAGCAGAACCTTCAGCCCGCTTGGCAATTCCTCGCGCTCTTCCCATTGTTTGGGATACGGCCGGATAGCGAAACGCGGGTTCAGGCCGTCGGGCTCGGTCCGGGCCTCCCGGACCACAACGCGGGCGTCGAGCGCGAGCACGCCTTTTTCATCGGCAAGCAGCGGGTTGATGTCGAGTTCGTAAATTTCCGGCAGTTCGGCGATCATGTGGGAAATGCGAACCAACGCGAGCGCGATCGCGTCGAGATCGGCGGGCGGCCTGTCGCGATATCCCTGCAGCAATTTATAGATGTTCGTTTGCTGCATCTGGTCGCGCGCGAGCTTGAGGTCGAGCGGGGGTAGGGCGACGGCGCGATCCTTGATGACCTCGACCGCCGTTCCTCCCGTTCCGAACAGGATGACCGGGCCGAAAGTGATGTCGTCGGAAACGCCGATAATCAGTTCCTGCGCGTTCGGGCGTTTGATCATCGGCTGGACGGTGAAGCCTTCGAGCTTCGCCCCGGGGCAGTTTTTCCCGACGCGCTTGAGCATTTCAATCGCTTCGTCGCGAACCGCTTCGGGCGAAGGAATGTTCAGCACGACACCGCCCGAGTCGGACTTGTGCGAAATGTCCTTGGAGAGGATTTTAATGACGAACTCGTCGAACCCCTCGCTCCGGATGCTCTGCGCGCACCTGAAGGCTTCGTCCGGATCGGCGGCTTCGTATGTGGGAACGACCTGAATGCCGAAAGCTGTCAAGAGTTGCTTGGCTTCAGATTCG
Organism: Alphaproteobacteria bacterium; assembly: GCA_009929775.1. GTDB lineage: Bacteria > Pseudomonadota > Alphaproteobacteria > Micavibrionales > Micavibrionaceae > RZZS01. The sequence goes on along the minus strand of RZZS01000011.1, from coordinate 19,507 downwards.
GTAAGCATCTCGCGACCGCTCTTAATTACCGGTTGAATGATCGCACGGGCTCTGGCGACGTCGGTCCGGAAATCAACCGGCAGGCCCGGCGGACAGCGCATCAGCGCGTTCTGGGCCTTGATGTAACCGCTCAGGTAGCTGTACCCGCGAATGGCATCGGCGGGAGTGTCGTAGGACGGAATGCCGTTTTTCGAAAGCAACTCGCGAGCTTCCCGTGCGGTGGCGTCGCCGAGCCAGTTGGTTAGCACGACTTTCGGGTGAAGGTCTTCCTTGGCCTTGTGTTTTTCTACGGCTCGCAGCGTTGCCTTGGCCGCTTCACGTCCGGAAACGAGGGCGGTCGGGCAGTTCATGACGAGAACCGCGTCGACATTGGCATCTTCAAGGACGGCGGCGACGGCGTTGTCATAGCGCTCGGGCGGAGCATCGCCTATAATGTCGACCGGATTGGCGTGCGACCACGTATCCGGCAGGCAGGCGTTGAGTTTTTCCATCGTTTGCGGCTCGAGTTCGGCAAGCGTGCCGCCGACATCCATCAGGCGATCGACGGCGAGAACACCGGCGCCGCCGCCGTTGGTGACGATGCACAGACGGTCGCCGTGCACGGGTTTCTGGCGGCTCAATACTTCGGCGGCGTCAAACATTTCCTCAAGGTCGGTCACGCGAAGAATGCCCGCGCGCTGGAAGGCGGCGCTATAGACATTGTCGGCGCCGGCCAGGGCGCCTGTGTGAGAGGCGGCAGCGGCGGCACCCGCCTCGTGGCGGCCGGACTTGATGACGACGATTGGCTTGATCCGGGCGGCGGCGCGCGCGGCGGACATGAAGGCCCGGGAATTCGTGATTTGCTCGAGATACATCAGAATTGCGCTGGTGTTCGGGTCCGAGGCCACGTAATCGAGCAGGTCGGCAACGTCGACGTCCGACATGTCGCCCATGGAGACCATATAAGAAAATCCGATTCCCCTTCCTTCAGCCCAGTCGAGCACGGAGGTCAATATTGCGCCCGACTGCGAAAGAAACGCAATTTCGCCCGGAGTTGGCTGCATGTGCGCGAAAGTGGCATTGAGACCACGGCCCGGCACCGCGATGCCTAGACAGTTCGGCCCGACGACGCGCAGGTTGTAATCCTCGACACATTTGAGAACGCGTTCGTGCGTATCCTTATCCTGACGCACTCCGGCGGTGATCATGACGCACGCTCTTGTCCCCGCTTTTGCGATCTGCTCGACCGTTGGAGCGACAGCCGGAAGCGGTGTTGCGATAACGGCGAGGTCCGGCACTTCAGGAAGGTCCTCGACCGAGCGGTAGCACTTCTGACCACCGATCTCGGGGTATTTGGGGTTCATCAGATAAACCGGCCCTTCAAATCCGCCCTCTATAAGGTTACGGCGAAGCATGTCGCCGACGGAACCCTCTCTGGCGCTTGCGCCGAAAAGGGCAACGGATTTCGGGGAAAACATTTTATCGAGATTGATGATCGACATGGGCGAATGACCTCTGGTGTTTCTTGAAAGTGTCCTGCAGCAACGGGCCCATACTAGTCCGCCTGCCCGAATTATAAAGATATAATCTGTATTGCGTCACCTTAACGCACGTTGAACAAGGGGAAGGGTAGAAGGGCGTTTTTTGCCTGACTTGCGCAATTGAGGTGAAGAGGCCTATGGAGACCCAGGGTGATCTTCCCTTATTCCAGAATTTTTTCCATCTTTCCGGTCTCTTGTTATGGCCGGGTGCCGGTGACCCGGAAATTTCGTACGCACATAAAAATTCTGTTGACATTTACATATTGCAGGCCCCATAGGAATTCCGCAATAAATTTAAGGGGTGTTTGGACATGAATTATGCTTCGATGGCCTCGGATGTCCTGGATGCGATTTCAGGCTACGCGGGTGGTTCACCTTACCTAACGCAGGAAGGGCTCAAAAATCAGAGGAAACGTATTGAAACGGCGCTTGTCGAGATGAGGGGGGCAATTTCGCTTGTAATCCCTTGCTTTCCCTATAAGTCCAAGAATCGAAAGGACAAAGTTTTGTCGCCAAGAGCGGATCTGGGCGAGTTTTCAGCCATTGCCCGATTAAGGACAATCACAGTTCATGTTTCCGAGATTACGGGATGTCCTTGCGACTTGTTTCTGGCTCAGGATGGATTTGTATTCAATCATGTTGATGGCATACCAGATGAGGAGGTCGCGGAGTACAGGAGTGATCTTGGGGGGATGATAGAGCACTTGAACTGCGGGGGAAATCTTCATCTGGAGGGGCTTGAGCACTATATGGGAGATCCTCACGCGTACAAGGAGGGACGAATTGGTGCAATCAAAAAGAGGTTGGTTGATGAATTCACAATGTCGAACGATCAAGTGGATGCGATTGCAGACAGAGACGAAAATGTGAATCACAGAATCAACCAGTTGGAAAGGTTCGCCAAAGGAGAAAACGACCCAACGGAAGGTGAGTCGAAAAAATCATATAGAAGGCGAATGAGAGACATGGCCAAAAAAGTTTGGGCCTTGAGCGAGGCTTGGTCGGACATGATCAGCAGGCAACATCCGTACGCGATCAGATTTAGCATTCATCCATACTCCGATGGCTCAACGAAAATGCCCGTTCGTCTTGTCGATACGCCAGATAACGTTTGGCGGTCGCCCTGGATGGGGTCGCCGGTTCGCATGGAGAATTCGGATCGGACCTATATTGTTCCCAAGAGGACGGCAGAGAGCATGGGGTTGCGAGTTGTCGAAAAGGAGGGGCGACCGTGGTGCTATAGATGCGCGGGTCAAAGCCTTCCTTCAGCGATGGCTTTGGCTTGAAGACGAAAAAACGGCGAGAATGATCTCCGCTTTCGGGGGCCCGTCCTCCTTGGCGCTGGACCTCTTCGCATTATTTATGCGTTTCCGCGGCGCAGCGGAATGCACCGGGTAATGATTTTCATTTTCAATATCAGTTGCGTGCGTCATGTTACCACACCCGTTTCCAGTGTTGCCCGAGCTCGTTAAAAGCAGGTATGATACCAGTCCGTAATTTGCAAATTACATACGCAAAGGACCATAGCAGTCATGGCAGATCATCACGGGGCCTATTGTATTGACCGCCCGGATTTCGGTTCTCTTTTTTCCGCTTTGAAAAAGCGTGGTTACTCGCTGGTCGGTCCGACCGTGCAGGATGGCGCGATTGTTTTCGACGAAATCGAGGCGGTGGACGATCTTCCGGAAGGCTGGACCGATGAGCAGGACGCCGGGACGTATCGCATCAGGAAGCGCGACGACAAGGCGCTTTTTGGCTTCAACAGCGGTCCGCATTCATGGAAAAAATTTCTCTACCCGTCGGAGACGAAGCTTTGGAGCGCTCGCAGGACCGAGGACGGTTTCGAGATCGAGGAGGGCGAAAAGACTATTCCGCAATACGCCTTTATCGGCGTGCATCCCTGCGACCTTCGCGCCATAGAGATCCAGGATAAAATTTTCATGGCACCGGACACGGCGGACCCCCGCTACGGCAGGAAGCGGGAGGCGGCGTTCGTGATCGCTCTCAATTGCGGCCAGGCTTCGAAGACGTGTTTTTGCACATCCATGGGGACCGGACCGAGGGCAGAATCCGGCTTCGATATCGCTCTGACGGAGATCATGGGCGAGGGTTACCATTATTTTCTGGCGGAATCCGGTTCGGAGCGTGGTCACGATGTTTTGAGGGAGTCCGGATGCCGAAGCGCCGCCGATATCGATTTTGAATCCGCGGCCAAAGTATCCCGGCAGGCCGTCGACGGACAGATTCGCGCCATTGATACCAATGGCATCAAGGAAATGCTTTACCGGAACTACGAAAACAAGCACTGGGAAGATGTGGCGGAGCGCTGCATGTCCTGCGCGAACTGCACGCTTGTGTGCCCGACCTGCTTCTGTTCGAAGACCGAGGATGAAATGTCGCTGGACGGTGAGATTGCTGATCGCTGGCGGTACTGGGATTCCTGCTTCACGCTGGATTTTTCCTATATCCACGGAGGCACGATTCGTCAGACGATCCGCTCCCGCTACCGCCAGTGGATGACCCACAAGCTCGCCGCCTGGTACGACCAGTTCGGTTCGTCGGGTTGCGTCGGGTGCGGGCGGTGCATCGCGTGGTGTCCTGTTGGCATCGACATCACGGCTGAAGTGAAGGCGCTCCGCGAGAGCGAAGGAGGCAAGAAGAATGGTTGAGATCAAGGGAGTCAGGGATTACCTCGCCAGCATCGATTTTTTCACCGGCATGAAGGAAGAGCATGTCGAACTGATTTCCGGATGCGGCGAGCTGGTGCAGTTCAAGGCCGGCGAATTTCTGATCAAGGAAGGCGACAAGGCAGAAAAATTCTATGTCATCCGCGAAGGCGAAGCCACCATCGAAACCTATGTGCCGGGTCAGGGCGCGAAGATCATGATGACCGTCAAGAAGGGCGGCATCGTGGGCTATTCATGGCTGTTCGAACCGTACAGGTCGTCCTTTGACGTGCGCGCGTTGACAGACATGCGGGCGATCCAGCTTGATGGTGCCTGTCTCCGCGGCAAGGCGGAAAACGATCACGAACTCGGCTATCACCTGATGAATCGGGTCGCGCGGGTTATTCTCAAGCGTCTGCACGCTTCGCGTCAGCAGATGGTCGACGTTTACGAAAAACTGGAAAGGAAAGGCGCATGATTGCCGAACACGCGATCCCGTCCCATGAGGCGGCGCAGGCCCCCGACCCGATGGGGCCACAGCCCTTCCGGGTGATCAAGGTCAAGGAGGAAATCGCTGGCTGCACGACCCTGACCGTCGAGCCGGAGAATGACGAGGCCAAAAAGCTCTGCTTTTTTCAGCCGGGCCAGTTTCATATGATTTACGTCTTCGGGCAGGGAGAGATTCCCATCTCGATTTCCGGCGACCCGAGCCACCCGCAACAGCTTGTCTTCACGATTATGGGTGTTGGAACGGTCTCCCGTGCGCTCACAAAGCTGAAAGCCGGCGATATGGTCGGTTTGCGCGGACCGTTCGGTAATACCTGGCCGGTTGAGAAGGGGGCAGGAAAAGATGTGATGCTGATCGCTGGTGGGCTCGGTCTTGCGCCGCTGCGCCCGACGATCTACTCGATTCTCGCGCGGCGAGAGCTTTACAGCCGGGTGATGCTTCTGTACGGATCGCGCCGCCCGGAAAACATCCTGTTTCAGGAACAACTCGACCTCTGGAACAAGCGCATGGAAATGAATGTCGGCATCACGGTTGATTCCGCCGACAAGAAGTGGGATGGCAACGTTGGTGTTGTGACTGAACTCATCAACGACACCAGCTTTTCCCCAACGCGGACCATCGCGATGATCTGCGGGCCGGAAGTCATGATGCGCTTTTCCGCGCATGCGCTGATGGACCGCGGCATGAGCCCGAAAAACATCTATGTTTCGATGGAGCGCAACATGAAATGCGCGGTCGGCCAGTGCGGTCGCTGCCAGTACGGGCAGTATTTCATGTGCAAGGACGGGCCCGTGTTTTCGTTCGAGCAGGTGGAGCAACTCTACAAGGTGAGGGAAGTCTGATGGCCGATAAACCCAAACTCGCGATATGGAAGTTTTCCTCCTGTGACGGTTGCCAGTTGACGTTGCTGGACTGCGAGGACGAACTTCTCTCGGTGGTCGGCGCTGTGGACGTCGCCTACTTCGTCGAGGCTTCGCGCGAGACGAAGCCGGGGCCCTACGATGTGTCACTCGTCGAAGGATCGATCACCACCCCGCACGAGGCCGAACTGATTCAGCAGGTCCGCAAGGATTCGAAGTTTCTGGTTTCCATCGGCGCCTGCGCGACGGGCGGCGGGATTCAGGCGCTGAAGAACTACGCGGATGTCAGCGATTATATCAATACGGTTTATGCGACGCCCGAATATATCAGCACGCTCGACAAGGCGACGCCGATCTCGGATCACGTGCAGGTGGATTTCGAACTGCGCGGCTGCCCGATCGACAAGGGACAGTTGCTCGAAGTCGTCAACGCACTGCTCTACAACCGGCGCCCGAACATCCCGACGCACAGCGTTTGTATCGAATGCAAGCGCCGGTTTACGCCTTGCGTGATGGTGCGCGGCATCCCCTGTCTCGGGCCGGTCACGCAAGCCGGGTGCGGGGCGATCTGTCCGGCGCACGAGCGTGGCTGTTACGGCTGCTTCGGGCCGATGGAAACGCCCAACGCGGCTTCTCTGGGGCAGTGGCTGCTCGACAAGGGTATGATTTCGGAAGGTGACCTTGTGCGCCTGTTCCGCACTTTCAACAGCGACGCGCCCGCTTTCCGGGATGCGAGCATCCATTTCGAAAAGGAAGTACAAAGAGATGGCTGATAAACGCAACACGACGATCGAAGTCGATTACCTCGCCCGCGTCGAGGGCGAAGGCAACATGTTTATCGAGATCAAGGACGGCGAACTGCAAGAGTTGCGCTTCGGCATCCACGAGCCGCCGCGCTTTTTCGAAGCGTTCCTGAAAGACCGCAAATTTACCGAAGCGCCGGATATTACGGCGCGCATCTGCGGCATCTGCCCGGTCGCCTACCAGATGAGTTCGGTTCACGCGATGGAAGACGCGCTTCAGGCACAAATCACGCCATGGATCCGGGAAATGCGCCGCTTCTTTTATTGCGGCGAGCATATCCAGAGCCACATCCTTCACGCCTATCTGCTGCACGCTCCGGATTTTCTTGGCTATGAAAGCTCGATTCACATGGCCGCGGACTTCCCGAAGGAAGTCGAGCACGGGCTGCAACTCAAGAAGGTCGGCAATGAGATCATGGAGATCATCGGCGGACGCGCCGTGCACCCGATTAACATCCGTGTCGGCGGGTTCTACAAGGCCCCGACCAGAAAGCAGATGCGCGATATTATTCCCGTGCTCGAAAAAGCCCGCGAGATGGCGCGGGAGAGCTGCAAGTGGGTCGCGACGCTGCCTTTCCCTGATTTCGACCGCGACTATACCTATGTCTGCGTGCATCACCCGGACGAATACGCCTTCAGCGAAGGGAACATCGTTTCGAACAAGGGGCTGAACATACCGGCGAGCGCGTTCAACGACACGTTCGAGGAAATCCACGTCGAGCATTCCAACGCACTGCATTGCCGTTTCCGGGACGGCGGCGGATGCTATCACATGGGCCCGCTTGCCCGGATCGTGAACAATTTTGACCAGTTGCCGGACGATTCGAAGGCGCTCGCGGACGAGATCGGTCTGACGCGCAACGTGATGAATCCGTTCAAGAGCATCCTCGCGCGGGCGCTCGAAACCTATTACTGCACCGGCGAAGCGCTGCGGATTGCGAAGGAATACGAACTTCCCGAGCAGCCTTACATCGATCTCGACGTCAAGGCGGGCATCGGCCACGCGATGACCGAAGCCCCCCGCGGCGGTCTCTATCACCGCTACCGGATCGACGACGAAGGCCTGATCAAGGAAGCGCAACTCACCATCCCGACCTCGCAAAACCAGGCGATGATCGAGGACGATCTGCGCGACTTCGTGCCGAAATTCATGCATTTGTCCGACGACAAGCTGCAATGGCACTGCGAGCAAGCGATCCGGAATTACGACCCGTGTATCTCTTGCGCGACGCACTTCCTGAATTTGACGGTGAAGCGGTCGTGATGGGCGTAAAGCGCGTGCGTGGAAATTTGTAAAGCCTCCGGGGCGTCTGCAAAACCGAACGTGGATGAAAATAGTGGAGTGCCTGTGTCGGCAGGAACAATCATTATCGGCATCGGCAACCGGTTCCGCGGCGACGACGCACTCGGGCCGTTGGTGGTGGATGCGCTCAAAGGGCGCGGGCTCGAAGCCGTCGAGCATTCCGGGGAACCGGCCGGGCTGATGGAAATCTGGGCGGGACGTGAGAACGTCGTTCTTGTCGACTGCGTGTTTTCCGGCGCGGCATCGGGCACGATTCATGAATTCGACCTGATTGCGGAAAAGCTGCCCGCAAATTTCTCCAGGGCTACCAGCCATGCTTTGGGAATTGCCGAGGCGGTCGAGTTTGCCCGCGTGCTCGGGAAGATGCCGCCGGCTTTCCGTTTTCTCGGCGTCGAGGGCGAGCAGGTTCAGCAGGGTGCGCCGCTCAGTCCGGTGGTCGGGGATGCTGTGGCCATATTGATCGAGCAGCTTTCTGGCGCGTAACAATCCGTTGCAATTCGTGTTTTTTCTTCGTTGGGCGGTCGTGGCATGACGTGTGTATGACCAAACTCATTGAAGAAATAGCCGGTGAACTGGTTGCAAAGGCGAGTCGAAAAGACAAGCCGCTTCGCGTCGGGATCGATGGTATGAGCTGCGCCGGGAAGACGACGTTCGCAGACCGGCTTGGGGAGGTAATCCGCACTCGTTCGGATTACCGAATCCTGCGGCCTTCGGTCGATGGTTTTCACCGGCCCCGTTCGGAACGTTACCGACAGGGTGAGTATTCGGCGAAAGGATACTACGAGGATACCTTTGATTATGACGCGATACGTGCGCGGCTGCTCGAGCCGCTGAATGGGGATACTTTTCCTGTCCGCTGTCTTCAGGCATCATTTGACTACCGCGTCGACCGGCCAGCGGAGGAGGCGGTGGAGGTTCCGCGGCGGACGATTTTGCTCTTCGAAGGCGTCTCTCTGTTCCGACCGGAACTGGATAGCTGGTGGGACGAGCGTATTCTTTTGAGAATTTCATTTGAAACCGCAATTATCCGAGCCCTTAAGCGCGACCAGGAGCTTCTGGGTAGCGCGCAAAACATTCTCGCGAAGTACGAACGGCGTTATAATCCGGCATGGGAAATTTATGAGCGACTTGCCAACCCGGAGGCCAAAGCGGATATTGTTATCGACAATGAAAGACCAGACCGGCCCCGGCGCATTGCTGCGTAAACGCATCCGGATCGCCGGAGCGGTGCAGGGCGTGGGCTTCCGACCGTTCGTCTGCAAGCTCGCGCGGGAAATGGATCTTGCGGGTTGGGTGAGGAACGGTTCGCAAGGTGTTGAAATAGAGGTGGAAGGCCCCGGGCATGTCCTGGTGGTCTTTTCGCGCCGCCTGCGGGAAGATCTGCCGCCGAACGCTTTTATCACGGAGTTTAAAGAAAGCGATATAAGTCCATCCGGGGAAACGTTTTTTGAAATCGTCTCCTCCGCTTCCGATGCGAAGGTGTCCGTTCCGGTGCTGGCCGATCTGGCGGTTTGCGCGGATTGTCTTCGGGAAATGAACGACTCCTCCGACCGGCGTTACCGCTACCCGTTTATCACCTGCACGCATTGCGGGCCGCGTTTCACGATCATGACCGGTCTGCCCTACGATCGCCCGCAAACTACGATGGCGGATTTTCCGCTCTGCGCGCAATGCGCCGAGGAATATGAAAATCCGCTCGACCGGCGCTTTCACGCCCAGCCGGTTGCCTGTCCGGAGTGCGGTCCGCAGATCGCGCTGTGGGAGGCGGACGGGCGGGAGGTCGCGGCGCGGGAAGAGGCTTTACAGGCAGCGTGTGAGGCTCTGACGGCGGGGCGGATTCTGGCCGTGAAGGGGATCGGCGGGTTTCACCTGATGTGCAACGCGCGAAATGAGGCGGCGTGTGGGATGTTGCGCGAACGCAAGCACCGCCCGTCGAAGCCGTTTGCCGTGATGATGGACTCGATCGATCAGGTGAAGACGTATTGCGAAGTGTCCGGGATGGAAGGGGAATTGCTGACTTCACCGCAAGCGCCGATTGTGCTTCTCCGGCGCCGCGGCCCCCACCCTGTCCCTCCCCTGCGAGCGGGGGAGGGAATGGAGGCTGTGACGCTGGCGGCGTCTGTCGCGCCCGGCAATCCGTATCTGGGCGTCATGCTGCCCTGCGCGCCGCTGCACCATTTGATGATGGCAGAACTACGGTTTCCGCTGGTGGCGACGAGCGGGAACCGCGCGAGCGAGCCGATTTGCACCGATGAACGCGAGGCGCTGGAGCGGCTGTGCGGGATCGCTGACCTGTTCCTCGTCCATAACCGTCCGATTGCGCATCGCTGCGACGACTCCATCGTTCGAATCATGGCGGGGAGGCCGGCCGTGATGCGGCGGGCACGGGGCTATGCGCCTTTGCCCGTGATCCAGAATCGCCGAATTTCCGAATCGCCGAAGGCTGCGCTGGCCACAGGCGCGCACCTGAAAAATACGGTGGCGCTGGCCGTGGAGGGGCGAATCGTGCTCAGCCCGCATATCGGTGATCTCGACACGCCGCAGGCTGTCGCGGGGCATGAGGCGGCCATCAGGACGCTGTGCGATTTGTACAGGGTCGAACCGGAGACCGTCGCCCACGATTTGCATCCGGACTATTACTCGACCAGAACTGCCGGACGCGTCGAAAGGGGGGGGCTGGTCCCCGTCCAGCATCATTACGCGCATGCGCTTGCCTGTATGGCTGATAACGGCGAGAGCAGTGAGTGTCTTGCGGTTTGTTTCGACGGGACCGGGTACGGCTTGGACGGAACTGTATGGGGCGGCGAGTTTCTTGCGATCGGGGAGAGCGGGTTCGAGCGGTTCGGCCATCTATACCCGTTCCGTTTGCCCGGCGGGGACGCGGCGGCGCGTGAGCCATGGAGAGTGGCGCTTTCCCTTCTGCACGAGGCGGGAATTGAGGGAGATGCGGTTCCTTTTGCGGGCACGCGGGAATCATCCATGGTCCGCCAGATGATCGCAAGGAATTTGAACTCCCCCGCAACCACGAGCGCGGGACGCCTGTTTGACGGCGTGGCGGCGCTTCTCGGTCTTTGCCGCGTGAACACGTTCGAAGGAGAGGCGGCGATGGCGCTTGAATTTGCGGCCGCGCCGGATACTGACGAGGTTTATCCCTGGGCGTTGGAAGGCGGCGTGCTCGACTGGCGGCCGATGCTGTGCGCCATGCAGGGGGACGATGGCGCGCGTGCGGCAAGGAAATTTCACAATACGCTCGCCAAAGCCGTCGTGGAGGTGGCAAAACAATCCGGCTTTCGCAAAATATGTTTAACAGGCGGCTGCTTTCAGAATAAGCTGTTACTCGAACGTACCGTTCACAGTTTGGTTTGCGCGGGGTTTGAGCCGCTTTGGCATTGGAGCCTGCCGCCAAACGACGGTGGTATTGCCGCCGGTCAAATCATCGCAACAATGAGAAATGAAGGTCGTTGAGAAATGTGTCTGGCCATCCCAGGGCAAATTATCAGCATCGAGGGCGAGGGGCTCGCGAGGACGGGCCGCGTTCAATACGGTTCGGCGATCAAGGAAGCCTCGCTCGCTTTTGTCCCGCTTGCGTCGATCGGCGATTTCATCCTTGTTCACGCCGGGGTGGCGATCAACATCATTGACGAGGCGCAGGCCATGACCACCTTCGATTACCTCGACGAAATCGGCGAACTGGGCGAAATACGGGACAAATGAAATATATTGATGAATTCCGGGATCCGCAGGCGGCGAGAAGGTACGCCGATGCAATCCGGAGCGTAACCACCCGTCCATGGACAATCATGGAGGTTTGCGGCGGTCAGACGCACGCCATAGTCCGATTCGGTGTCCAGCAGATCCTTCCGCAAGAGATCAATCTCGTGCACGGACCCGGTTGCCCGGTCTGCGTGACGCCGGTCGAGCAGATCGACAAGGCGCTGGAAATTGCGGCAAAGCCCGGGGTTGTTTTCTGCTCGTTCGGGGACATGCTGCGTGTGCCCGGTTCCGAACGCGATCTTTTGTCCGTCAAGGCTGGCGGGGGCGACGTGCGCATAGTCTATTCTCCGCTCGACGCCGTGAAGCTGGCGGCTCAGAATCCGGACCGCGAGGTCGTTTTCTTCGCGGTCGGGTTTGAAACGACGGCACCGGCGAACGCGATGGCGGTTTATCAGGCGAGACAGGCGGGGCTCTCGAACTTTTCGGTGCTGGTCTCGCACGTTCTGGTGCCGCCGGCGATGGAGGCGATCCTGTCTTCGCCTCATAATCGCGTTCAGGCATTTCTGGCGGCCGGGCATGTCTGTGCGGTCATGGGGTGGGAGGAATACACGCCTATCGCGGAAAAATTCAAGGTTCCGATCGTCGTAACAGGCTTCGAGCCGCTCGACATTCTTCACGGGGTCTATCTGTGTATCAGGCAACTCGAGCAGGGGCGTTCGGAAGTGGAGAATCAATATGTCCGCGCCGTGCAGGAAGGCGGCAACCGGTCAGCGCAGGAACTCGTACGCGAGGTCTTCGCGATCCGGGACCGCAAATGGCGCGGTATCGGCGAAATTCCTGCGAGCGGTCTCGGTCTTTCAGAGGCGTATGCCGGTTTCGATGCGGAAACCCGTTTCGACGTTGCCGGTCAATCGAAGGAAGAGAGCGGGGAGTGCATCTCCGGCCTGATTCTTCAGGGGCTCAAAAAGCCGCATGAATGTCCGGCCTTCGGCAAAAAATGCATGCCGGAAAAGCCGCTCGGCGCGACCATGGTTTCGGGCGAGGGGGCATGTTCGGCCTATTACCGCTATCATGGGAAAAGCGGGTAGATTTTTTCAGATTTCTCCGAAGGGTTCCCGTCGCTCCGCCGTATAATCCTGTAAATGCCCGGAATCGTGTGGCATATCAGGCAACGCTTTAAAGGAGATTTTGATGGATTACAGATATCTGATGGCGACCGGCCTCGTTTTGGCGGTGTTGGCTCCAACCCAAGGCTATGCTCAGGAAAGCTATAACCGGCAGGAAGCCGTCCGCGACCGGATCGAGAATCGCGTTGAGCGGCGTCAGGAACACCGGGAAAACGTGCAGGAACGACGCGGCGAACACAGGGAAGTGGTTCAGGAGCGTCGGGAGAACCGCCGCGATAATGTCCAGGAGAGGCGTGAGGAACGACGTCTGGATGTTCAGGAACGCCGGGAAGACCGGAGAGAAAATATTCAGGATCGCCGTGAACAGCGCCGGGAGAATATCCAGGAACGCCGGGAGAACAGGTACAAGCGCCGTCATGGGGGCTATAACGAGTAGGTTGTTTACCGAAAACCGCCGGGGACATTTCACCGGCGGTTTCCGGTTCCGGCATGAACGGGCTTGACCTGCCCCGGCTCCTCGCCCTAGATGGCTTCATGGCAAACGATATCACGAACATGTCGTGTCCGATTCCGCTCAGCGACTACCCTGCAGTGCTGATGGCCCATGGCGCGGGCGGGCGGTTGATGAACCAGCTGATCGGGCGGATGTTTCTGGCCGCTTTCGGCGACGTGCAGCCGAATGATGCTGCGGTGCTGGACGTTTCCGTTTCGCGTATTGCCATGACTACGGACAGCTTTGTTGTCCGGCCTCTGTTCTTTCCGGGGGGCGATATCGGTTCGCTCGCCGTACACGGGACGGTAAACGATCTGGCGATGGCGGGTGCGCGGCCCGCGTATCTTTCGGTATCCTTCATCCTCGAGGAAGGGTTGCCGATGGAGGCGCTGTGGCGGATTGTCCGATCGATGCGGAGCGCCGCGGATAAGGCGGGCGTGCGGATTGTTACCGGGGATACGAAAGTGGTCGAGCGCGGCCACGGGGACGGGCTGTATATCAACACGACGGGTGTTGGTCTGTTCCGGGACGGTGATGCGCGCCGGATCGGCCCGGAAGCCGTGAGACCGGGCGACGCGGTGATACTGTCCGGCGACATCGGTCGCCACGGGATGGCGGTGATGGCTGCGCGCGAGGGACTTTCCTTCGAGGCCGATATCGAGAGCGATAGCGCCGATTTGTCGGGGGCCGTTCTCGAGATGCTGGATTCCGGGCTGGACGTTCGCTGTTTGCGCGATGCGACGCGCGGTGGCGTGGCGGCGGTTCTGAACGAGATCGCGACCGCGTCGAACCTGTCGATCGAGGCGGACGAGTCGAAAATCGCCGTCGACGACGGAGTACGCGGGGCGTGTGAAATTCTGGGGTTTGACCCGCTTCATGTCGCCAACGAAGGACGTTTCGTTGCGTTCGTCGCTCCGGGGGATGCGGATGCCGCGGTCGAGGTCATTGCCCGGCATTTTCCGGGTGTTGCTCCGGCGGTAATCGGCGCGGTCTGCGCGGGACGGCCAGGGCTCGTGACAATGCGCACGCCTATCGGCGCCACTCGCATTCTTGATATGCCGAGTGGGGAGCTCCTCCCGCGGATTTGTTAGGATCGGAGCCAGTCGAGCGCCGCGTCGAACTCGTTCGCTGGAAAGGATCGGACTGGCCGGTCGAAATGGTGATGCTTGAGCTTTTGGCTGAACAATTCGCTTTCAGGCGGGTCGATCATTGCGAATTTCCTCAGAAAACGGGCATAGCGGGCGATCGCTTCCATATCTTCCGCCACGGCTTCCGGCATCCAGCCCCGGAAATCCTTGTAATGAACGAGCAGGCGAAACTCGCCAAACCGCTCTGTTGTTTTTTTTATTTCGGTAAGAACGACGCGGTTATAGTCCTCAATCGTAACCGGGCCTTCGACTTTAAGACACAGGATAGCTCCCGCACTTTCCGGCAAAACAGAAATAAATGATCCCATTGAAATCCCTCAAAAAAATATAAGAATGACTGCAATAATACTCTTTCATTCCCCCCGAAATCAACGGCGTTTGGTGCTCTATGAAAGTTACTCATGAACTGTGTCCGGTCCCGGACGCCGAAACAGGGCACAACGAAACGCGCCGCCCGCAGGCAGCGCGTTGCGGCGTGGAGAGGATCAGTTGTCAGACCATCGTGAGGCCCGGGGTCATGCCCGGACCGCCGGCACCCGGGGTCTGCGGGCCGATTGCCGTCGGAACCGGTTGCATGTCCGGGGTTGTTCCGGGGGCAGCGATTGCGCTACCGCTGGCATCGAAGTGCATAACCGTTTCCGGACCGTCGACGCCCCCGAACATGTTTTTCATGCTGTCCATAACGCCGCCGAACAAGCCGTTCCCGCCGGAGACAGTCGCCAGTCCGCCTTGCAGCATATTCGTCAGTTCCGTGAGCATTCCATAGCCAAACGCCATTTTTCCCACACCACCCATTATCCGGGCATTCTCGGTTCCACCAAAAATTTCTTCCATCACGCCCCCGATTCCCGGGGATTTCGGTCCCGGGTCGTCCGGTCTTGCGGCTGCCTGCCGACCGGCAGCGATGGCGGCCTGATCTGCTCGCTGCATCATTTGCTGGTGAAAAGCGGCGTCCTGTTCGCGTACACGCTGTTCGGTGATCTCGAGTCCTGTTGCCATGTTGTCCCTCTCCCTCTAAACATTCCGGACGAGCAGGGGAACGAGATACATATCCTCGATCTTTTTGCCGTCCGTCAAAATTGTGAAAACCCGCTTTGCCCGCAGCAGGAATTTTCCGACCTGCTGGTTGACTTTAATCCCCAGCTCCTGAATCTTCCCGTCTTCCATGCAGAGCGTAACGGCCTCTGTATCGGCATCGTACTCTGCCCACAGAAGGATTCCCGGAAAGGGTCTCGTATGAAGCACCCAGACCTCGCCCTTGCTGTTGACGGCAAGGTCGACCTTCATCTTGTCGTTCAAATCCGGGAAGACTGGAAGGTTCTTGCGCGCCTCCAGCAACTCCTCGTCTTCGATGACTTCAACCTTGCGGCTTCTCTTCATACATTCCTCCGCCTAACCTATTGTACGCCAGTATGGTGCGCGAAAGCAAAAATCTCGTAAACGGGTCCGGAAAAGCGTTTAGATGCGTCATTCTCCTGTGGTAAACTTTTCTGTCCTTTTCGGGTTTCCACCCTCCCCGCCCGATTATCTTCCGGGCCAATAGTACAGGAGATTCCTATGCAAGGTTTATCGGGCATGCGGATTTTAACCGCCGGGCTTGTGACCGCTGTTCTTGGCGGGCTGTTTTACGGCTTTTACCACTTCTACGATGCGCAGGAGTTCGTGTTCGTTATCGGACTGGGCCTCATGGCGGTTGGCGGGCTTGGGTTCGTCGCGGGTTTCTTTCTTCTCATTTTCGCGCTGCGCGACCCGGTTGGCGTTCATGCCCAGGACGCCAACGCTTCTTTCACCGCACTCGTGCGGTGCATGGTGGCGATGTCCATCGTCGACGGGCGGCTCGACAAGAACGAGGCGAAGACGATCACGCGGATATACGAATTGCTGACAGGCGAGGAGCTGGAGGAGGAATTCGTGTCGGAAATCGCGGACGCCATGCAGAACAGTCCGACGGTGCTTCATGACGAGCTGATGGGCATCCGTCCGATCCTGACCAACGACCTGAAGGAGAAGATCATCAAGGCGTCGTTCTATATTCTTGCCGCTGACGGCGTCGTTGAGAAGAACGAGGAGCGCCTTCTGGAGGATATCCGTCATGGTCTGGATTATCCAAAAATGCGCTATATGGCTATGAAGAAAGACTTTTTTGCGAGCAGAAAAAATTTGAGGCACGCGAAGTAGTCGTCTCGCCGTCTTGAACGATCATTTGGAAAGCCGACGTGTCCGTCGGCTTTTTCCATGGTGGTGACCGATGGCGAGTGCGGGGCCGGGATCAATGGTTTCAGGAACCAGTGCGAGGATGCCGGGTTGGTCTTTTCCGGAGAAACGAAAAACTTTCGGAGGAAAAGGAATGGCTACGCACACTGAAACGCATAAGGCGCGCGCGTCTTACGAGGCCCCGCATACGGCGAGCGGGGTTGCCGCGCAGATCAGGCCTGGAGACGATCTGCGCGCGATGCGCATCAACCACGTTTCCTGGGGCGGGATTTTCGCCGGGGTCGTCGTGGCATTGATCACAACGCTGGTCCTCAACATGCTCGGCATTGGAATAGGTGCGGCGACGATTGATCCGGCGCAGGCGGGGGGCACGCCCTCGTTCACCGGGTTTTCCGTGGGCGCGGGTCTTTGGTGGATCGTCTCGGGCATCATCGCCGCTTTTGCAGGCGGTTATGCCGCATCGCGTTTGTCGGGAATCCCGAGTAAATCCACCGGCGCGTGGAACGGGCTTGTTGCCTGGGCGCTGTCGATGGTGGTTGTGATTTACCTGATGGGCTCTGCGCTCGGCACCATTATGGGCGGCATGTACAGCGCCGTTGCGAATACAGCCGGGGGTATCGCCTCGATTGCCTCGACGGCGGCGCCGACGATCATGCAGGAGGCCGACCCGATGGCGGCTCTTCAGAACCAGATCGATCAGGCCGTGGGCGGCGCTAATACGGAGGAAATCCGCACTGCGATTGTCAACGTTTTGACGGCAACCGTGCAAGGCGATCAGCAGGCGATCGATCAGGCCGAAACGCAGGCCGCACAGGTTATTTCCGAAGCTCGCGGGATACCGGTTCCGCAGGCCCGCGATCAGCTTCAGCAATGGACGCAGCAGTTCCGGCAAGGCTTCGAGCAGGCGCAGCAACAAGCCGCGCAAGTCGCTGATACCGCCGCGAACGCGGTTGCGCAGGCGGCGTTCTGGGGCGCCGTCGCCCTGATTCTCGGCGCTCTGGCCGCGTGGTTCGGAGGGCGTGTCGGCGCAGTGAAACCGGACATGCCGGAATCGCACGCAGTACGCGAAGAGCAGGACCGGGCGCTGCATTAAGAGGACGTGTGCGAATGAAATACAGGAAACGCCGGGGCTGGGGCGTCCCGGCGTTTCTTGACGACCCGGTAAGAATTTTATGTTAGTTTCATTCTGTGTTGGTGATTCTTTCCGACCGGAGGGCGACATGCAAATTGGATCCGTCTCTGCCTATCTTCAGCCATCGGTCCTGCAGACCAGATCAAGTGCGCAGCCGCAATCGAAACCCGCCGAACCGCAGGAGCCAGGCGCTCCTCCCGGAGGTAACGTCGAAAACCGCCAGCCTCCGCCGGAACCCGCGCCGCCGCAGCAAGTGGACTCCGCAAAGGCCGTTTCCGCGCTGACCTCAACCGCTTCGAGCGAAGGTGCGGCGCGTGGGGCAATTCTGGACGTGGTTGCGTGACACGGGGCGGGCTCTATTTATTGTCTGGAACTTATGCGTTTTACCGACTTTCCTGAGTTCTTTTCCTAGGCGAGATCCAGGTGTTGCGAATTCATGCCTGCCAGAAGCCGGTCTCTGGCTTCGCGCGCATTGTCGTACAACGGGTGCAGGATGAGCCGTCGGACCAGATTCACGCTGCCTGCTGGCAAGGATTTTGCATGATCCGCCAGGAATTTTTCGATCTCCCGGGGCGCAGGTCTTCTGAAAATTCTTCCCATGACGTCTTGTGCGTGAATCATCTTTTCCAGCTCGTATTGCTTGGAATAGCAATGTTTTCCGTGATGCAGGGCGCGGACTTCCACCGCCATTTCCGGTTCGCCGGTATTTCTTAGGTCATCTACCCAGTAGTCATTGCCACATTCCCTTGCGGGACAATTGTATCCTGAAAGGGCGTGATAGGTGGCGTAATCCCGGATCGTCTGCCGCATGAGGCCGTCGATGATCTCCAGATCGTTGGGACCGGAAGAAAGAATGATGGCTTCAAGATTTTCAATATCTGCATCGGTGTCGATATAATAGTCACGTGGAATAATCGTCACGTTGTGCCGGGAAAGAGTTTCTGCGAAGTAGTATAATTCGTCATTCACAGAAATATCCGGGTACCTAGGGTGTCGCTCTGTTAGGAAATGACGCAAGAAAAACAACCTGTCCTGATCATTCATCTCTGTCTTGTAATAGACGAAGTGTCCGTCCTCCCTGAATAAATCTCCATCTCCAAAGTCTTCGGACGATGGCGCTGGAGATACGACTTTGAATTTCCTGAATTGCAACGGTGTGGCGAGGTCCATAGCCCAGTACGTATCGACTGTGCAAAAGCCTGCCGGAGGCCCATTCAAACGGGTAGCTTCGCGAAAAGGGGCAACAACGACGTAAGCCATCTCATTCCAGTTTCCCATCATGTGAGATCCGACAACGCCGTTGAGCGACGTGTGCACGGTATTTCTGAATACAAAGCGGTCAGGCGATTGATCCAAACCGCCTAGGGCATCAAACGTCGTCGGAATTTTCAGCGTCCCCTGTTCTATCGGCGGCTTGTATTTCGTGGCATGGACCACTCCGAGCTGGTCAATCGTCAATCCGCCAACGGTGTACATTTTCGGGAACTCGTCCTTTATCTCGCTCCGAAGATTATACCTGTATTATGTTAATTAATTGTTGAGGCGGGCGATTAATGCCGCTATCAGTTTTGATACAGCAAAGCCTGACTGTGAAATGCCTCGAACCAGTCGTTCGTTCCGCCCAGAAGTGCGCTGCCTTCCTCGCTCAGGTGCCCGTAATCGCGGTAGAGAAAGACGCTGTTTCGTGACGCGAAACATTGTTCGCCGTCACAAATATCCTGATGCAGCCAATAAACGGGGTGAGTCTCGGAAAGCTTTTCGAGCAGGCGGTGTGGGTCATTGTCCAGATTCAGGGCAAAATCACAGTGTCTGTTATCAGAATGCATCGCGCGCCGGACCAGACAATTTCCGATGTTTATTCCGCTTCTTGGCGTTGGAGACACCAGAATAACGCCTTTCCCCGATGCTCTTACCTTTTCTTTCTCTAATCGGGCGTTGTGAGTCAAGCGAGAAACGTTCGGCCTTCTCCTTGATTTGTGTCTTCTGACAGGTACATCCTTCTCTACGTGGTCTGTCTGG
>RZZS01000143.1 GCA_009929775.1 Alphaproteobacteria bacterium | reverse complement strand
GGATTGAGCTTCGGCGAGATCAGACATGGATGGGCTCCGCGTTTGGTCGGTGATCCAAGAGTATAGACGCCGCGGATCAGGGTATCGCAAATGCGGTGGCGCTGTAGTCGGTCCCTCAGGTATCCCGGATTCCGGGTTGGGCTTTTCGATCCGAGAAGGCGACCGCAGTTGGTAGATATCGAAGAACCCACTGAGGAACGACCATGCCGACGCGACTTTTCCTGGTTCGCCACGGTGCGACCGAGCTGACTGCCGAGGATCGCTTCTCGGGCGCGACCGACGTGCCGCTCTCCGAGGAAGGACGCAAGCAGGTCGAGAATCTCGCCAAGCGCCTCGCCGGCGAGCCGCTTGATGCCATCTATGCGAGCCCGATGGGGCGCACGGTTGAGACGGCGCGGATCCTGGCCAGGGCTCATGGCGCCGGGGTTCGCGTCGAGACAGAGTCGGCGCTGCGCGAGATCGATTAGCACGTTTCAGGCTCTTCAACGACGTCTCGCACTACGAGGGTGTTCCCGACCGCACCTTCTCACAACGCCTGTCGCGTTGGTGGCCGCCGCGCAGTTGATCCTCGCGAGTCCCGGAAAACACTGTCGCCCCAGGATTGCCTCGGCATATGACCCGGCAGGCAATCGTCGCCGGCAGACCTTGTTCTCCGAGCGATGCTCCGACATCGCTGACGATTCGTGTCATCGGCAGATACCGACCGGGCGACCGTGGGGCTCGAACGTTCTCGTCACGCGCGTTAAGTCACACCTCTCGCGAGTCCTGCGACCGCAGAGCCCAGGTCCCAAGCCAAGCAGCAGCGACACCCGCAAGCCCGACATGTTTGCCTCCTTCGGCGAAGAATGAGTTAGAGATACCACCCCCGCAATACTCCCCACAATTTAGAGGACGCTATGACTGATGCCGACGCAGACACGGGTGCTTTCATCCGCTGGGAATCCGGCTTCCGCAACTGGGTGACGCCGGACGGAAGCCGGGGTCCATCCGGCGAGGGCGGCTTCAAGGCCGAGCCCGGCCGCTATCACCTTTATGTGTCCTACGCCTGCCCCTGGGCCCATCGCACGCTGATCTTCCGAGCACTGAAGGGCCTGGAGGATGCGATCTCGGTATCGGTCGTGCATCCGCTGATGCCGCCGGAGAGCTGGGTGTTCGGCGACTATCCGGGCGCCACGCCCGATCAGGTGCACGGCTTCGACACGCTCCTCCAGCTCTATGAGCACAGCGCGCCGGGCTTCGATGGCGTAGTCACCGTGCCCGTGCTGTACGACAAGCAGCGTGACGTCATCGTCAACAACGAGTCGGCAGAGATCATCCGCATACTGAACAGCGCCTTCGACGCCTGGGGACACGCCGACCTGGACTACTATCCGACGGACTTGCGTGAGGAGATCGACGCCGTCAACGCGCTGGTCTACGAGAACCTCAACAACGGCGTCTACAGGACCGGCTTCGCAACGACGCAGAGCGCTTACGAGGCGGCCTTCGATCGGCTGTTCGAGACGCTCGACGAACTCGAAGCCCGGCTCGCACGACAGCGCTACCTGGTCGGCGACCGGATCACGGAGTCGGACTGGCGCCTGTTCACGACCCTGGTGCGCTTTGACCCCGTCTACCACGGTCACTTCAAGTGCAATCAGCTGCGCCTGGTGGACTATCCGAGCCTCTGGGCCTACACGCGCGAGCTCTATCAGGTGCACGGCGTTGCGCAGACCGTGAACATGGACCACATCAAGCGGCATTACTACGGCAGCCACAAGCAGATCAACCCGAACGGCATCGTACCGAAGGGGCCGGCGCTGGACTTCACGACCCCCCACGGGCGCGATCGGCTCGGAGAAGGCGGCAGACCCGATGGAGAAAACGGGCAAAGTGAAAAGAAGGGATAACAGAAGCCATTGAGACCAGACCCTGGAGGCATGCGAACACTCGTATGATGGTATCCCCGCTCATCATCGGGTTCCGGCAAAATCCAAGACCCGACACCGCGCCCCGATGCCTCCGATAGGTGTCACGAGCGCAAAAGGCACTCCGGCGCGATATCCTCGACGCGTACGCGGCAACACGACATAACCTAATGACCTAATGGACGGCTAGTATGAGCAGTACCCATTCAGAACAGAATTGCTACTTTTGCAGAGTTTCAAGGGGCGAAGCCGACCCCTTTATCTTTGAAAACCGGTCTTTTGTGGGAATCTTCGACACTCACCCGGTGAATCCCGGGCACGCATTGATGATCCCGAGGAGGCACGTCGTATCCCTGTTTCATCTGATTGAAACCGAACAGGAGGACTATTTCGATGCTGTTCGCGGAGTCAGGGCTGCTATTGAAGCCACTGACCTGAAAGAACTCTACGTAAACATGCTGGGCAGGGATGATCTCAAAGACCGGCCCAAAGACCATATCGAGGCAGTCTTGAAGCTGGATTTCCTGGGAAACAAGCCTGACGCATACACTGTCGGCAACAACGATGGAAGAGAAGCCGGAAGAAGCATTGACCATTTACATATCATTCTTTTGCCGCGTTATCGCGGAGATGTCGATGACCCTAGGGGCGGCATTCGCAACGTGATCCCAGGCAGAGCAAACTATCCGAGAAGATGAGCGGTGGACGGAGGTAGCAGGAGGCGCCGCTGATGGCGCCGGCGCACGGCGACGTGATTCAGGGCATCGGCGGATTTTCGAAGCTGCGATGGGAGAATCCGCTGCGTGGCAAAGGCAAGCGCTGCGGGCGTCGGATCATCTACTACAGGCTCGAAGCCGACCAGCAGGTCTGGCTGTTCACGAGCTATAGCAAGTGCGAAGTCGCGGATCTGGCCGCCGATGAGAAACGGACCTTGAAACAGGCCATCCATTGCGAGCGGATGCAGCGGAGGTCAACTCAGCGCTAGAGGGCGAGATCCGCCACACTCTGCCGGTAGGCACGGGGTTCAGCTCGACGTAACGCCGGCAGAGCAGCAGATAGGATTCGGGCTGGACCAGCGAGGATTAGTAGACGCCGCCCCGGAGGGTGCCGGTACGCCCATAGGTGTGGTTAATGTACTGCAG
>RZZS01000142.1 GCA_009929775.1 Alphaproteobacteria bacterium | reverse complement strand
TTCTGCGAGTCCGGCCAGTTCCAGCGCGGCCAGGAGGCGATGGCGGGCTATGCCAGCATCGCCATGTTCGGCAACACCCAGCAGCCGATCGACGTCATGGTCCAGACCGGGCATCTGTTTGCTCCGATGCCCGATGTGATCCGCGACGACATGGCCTTTATCGACCGGCTGCACTTCTACCTGCCGGGTTGGGAAGTGCCGAAGATGCGCAACGAGCACTTTACCGACCACTATGGCTTCGTGATCGACTATCTGGCCGAGGCCCTTCGGGAGCTGCGCAAGCACAATTTCACCGAGATCATCGACCATTATTTCGCGCTGGGATCGCACCTGAACGCCCGCGATCGCAAGGCGGTGCGGCGAACCGTCTCGGGCCTGGTGAAGATCCTCCACCCGCATGGGCAGGTGTCTCGCGAGGATCTCGCGGAGCTCCTCGAGCTGGCCCTGGAAGGCCGTCGCCGGGTGAAGGAGCAGCTCAAGAAGATGGGCTCCTTCGAGTACTACCAGACCTCCTTCAGCTATTTGGTGAACGAAACGGGCGAAGAGAGGTTCGTCGGGGTGGCGGAGCAAGGCGGTCGGGATCTCATTTCGGCCGATCCGCTGCCGCCCGGGACGCTCTACACCGCCTCGGTCAGCGGAGACGGCACGGTCGGTCTCTACCGTGTCGAGATCACGCTCTCGTCGGGAACGGGGAAACTGAAATTCGCCGGTGGCGTGAGCGGATCCATGAAGGAGTCCGTCAACCGCGCCTTCAGCTTTCTCTGTGCAAGCAAGAGCTCCTTCGGCGTGCCGCGCGAGCTGGACACCTCCGACTTCCACGTCGAGGTCATCGATCTGCTCGGCAACAAGGTCGAGGCGGAGATCGGCGTCGCGTTCTTTGTCGCGGCCTATTCCGCGTTGCGTAAGGCGCCGCCCCAGCCTGCACTGCTGGTGCTCGGAGACATGAGCATCCAAGGCAATATCAAGCCCGTGCGCTCACTGACCGAGCCGCTCCAAGTCGCCATGGACAACGGCGGCAAACGCGCGCTGATTCCGATCGAGAACAAGCGGCAGTTCCTGGACGTGAACCCGGACGTGCTCGAGCACGTCGATCCGGTGTTCTTCGGCGACATGCGCCAGGCGGCGTTCAAGGCCCTGGGGCTGACCTGACTGCGCGGGATTCGCCTTAAGAGCGATCGGATGAAGACGAGAGATCTGCGCGGTCGTGGCTGAACCCTCGGTCCGCTGCGTTTTTTGATATTCTCACAAAAGGGGAGTCCGTCTAAGGCTAGCGGCAACGTTGGAACATCGTTGCGAATGCCGAGCCACGGCTCGGCTTGGAAACATCTCTACCGACGCCGGTGGTGTCGGGCTGCAAAGCCACTTGCGATTGCCGGGTCACGGCTCGGCTTGCTGACCAGGGCCGAGCAGGACGCTCGGCCGCCGGAACATTCTCGCGATGCAACGTGCTTGGTACCAGCGCCCTACGGAAATGGGTCGCTGGCGGTGAGCGGTTCAAGTCTTCTGCGGGTTGTCGCGCGTTTCGCTATCGCACCATCTTCGAATTGCACCGTCCTTCGCAGCACACGTTGACGTCTCGGGATAACCACGCATCGGAACATCCGACGTGTCTGTCGCAGGGATTCCGTTCGCGACGCATGAGTTCCGGCCTTTCGGAGCATCACCGACGTCATGTGGCAATGGTCCAGGGCAGATATCTGCAGGGGTCCGGAGTGACCCTATTATGTGGGAAATTTGGTAAAGACTTTGAGTTGTTTGTACGAAATTCGTTGACTGAGGAAGTCAGGGGATCAGTCGTTGCAAAGATTACAGGCTTAAAATGGGCGAGAACACCACGGGTTCTCGTTTTTGTTGTACCGGCCCGCGAAGCCGTTCACCCATCGCCAGCTAGTTTCCGACTTTATTTTTCGTCACACTATGCCAAGTCGTTCCAGGCAATATTCATACGCATCGGCGGACGGGAAGTGCAGCGTGAGGGAACATGCGCCCTGTTCATCATGGAATTCAATCTCCGCACGCCACCCCAGTTTGTGGGCGATGATCTCCTCGACCCTGACGATGTCAGGATTACGCTGGATCACATCTTGCGGCAGCGCATCCTTTGCGCCACGCGAGCGTTTTCTCGCCGACGCCTCGATGGCTCTTACGGTTGCGCCACCCCTCATGATCCTTTGGGCAACCTGCGGTTGATCTGAACGCTTGAAGCGCGCTAGCGCCCTCGCATGCCCGAAGCTGATATTTCCCCGCATGACCTCGTCGAGAACCTTATCATTTAGCCGCCTCAGCAAACGCATTGCATGCGAGAGGTTATTCATCTGTGAAATGCCGTACTCCTTTGCGAGCGACTTATACGTGCATCGCGTGACGTTATCCTGCCTGCACACCTTGACCAACTCGATTGCACGGGCGATCTGCAGCAGCTCCGGAAGCGAAAGCACACTATCGGGTTGCTTTGCTTTTTTGGGTAAGGCGAGAGAAGCGGGAGGGACCGAGTTTCCCAACACAAATTCCTTCGCTTCCGCATCCGACACCGAGCCCAGGATCACGGCCGGAATCGAGGGCAATTGCTCTATGGTTGCAATCGCCAGCACGTCAGGGCGCGCAAGCAATTCATAGCGGGGGAACCCCCTATTTTCTAACGCCCTCACGACAACCGGCTCCACCAGGCCGGTCTTCGCGGCCAACGCGCGGGCTTCCGGTGCCGGCTCCGTCACCTTCGGCAAGTAAGGCGACAGATCAATCAAGTCCGGGGGAATTTGCTCGAAACTGTCCATGGGCGACGTTTGTAACCGAGTTTATTCCTTCGTTTGTTCCCGACTAAATTGCGCGACATCACGCTGACAAGGCGCTACCGACTTTGGCGCGTTCTTTTTCAGGTTTCTTGCCACGCAGTACAGACTTAATTTCGCGAAAGGACCGGGCAGTACAGACTTAATTCCTCGAGTACAGACTTAATTTCGCGAAATCAGCACCGTGAGACAGCGCGCACGGGGGATGGGGCGCGATTCGGATTGTCACATGACATGGTTTTTCCGCGTCGACGCCTGGAGCGCTTACGCCGAGGTCA
>RZZS01000141.1 GCA_009929775.1 Alphaproteobacteria bacterium | reverse complement strand
TACGCCCATAGGTGTGGTTAATGTACTGCAGGTAGCGGCGGCTGACCTAGATCGGCACCTGCGGCACGCCTTCGGCCCGTTCCGGCGTCAGCAGCAGAGGGGCATGGTTGGTCATCCTTGCGTACGCGCGCATCCGGCAGCGCTCGCGCGCCAGCGCCTCGCGTAGCCAGCCAAGGTCGGCAAGCCGGTCTCGGTCGTCGAAGAAGCACGCTGCGTGGTTGTAGCCGCGCTGCATGATGTGCAGCGGCAAGCCGTCGACATTGATCCGTCTGCCGATGCGCCGGGGCATCGGTTCAGCTAGATGATGGCCCCTCTTTCTTATTCGGAGGGATAGGCTGTGCCTCCTAAACTGCTGCCGACCAGTAGGGCCAGGCAGTCATTCTGCTGCGGCTCCAGCCCTTGACGACATTGAACAGTTCGACTGCTATCCTGTCCGCTCAAAGATCTTCGCGAGCCAAATGTCGAGGTAAGCCATGGACATCGACCGAATCACCTTGGATCCGGCTGTCATGGGCGGTAAGCCCTGCATCCGAGGCCTGCGGGTCACGGTCGGAACGGTGCTCGGACTCATGGCCGAGGGTGTCGGCAGGGAGCGCATCCTTTCCGCTTACCCCTATCTCGAGCCCGAGGACCTGGATGCAGTGCTGGCCTATGCCGCCTGGCGTCTGGAGGAACGTGAAGAGGACCTCACGGCGGCATGACCCTGCGGCTGGTCATCGATGTCAATCTCTCGCCGGAGTGGGTACCTGTTCTGACCGAAGCGGGATTCGAGACCGTCCACTGGACGCAGGTCGGAGATTCTTCTGCGCCTGACCGCGAGATCATGGACTGGGCGGTCACCAACGGCGACGTCGTCTTTAGCCACGACCTGGACTTCTCGACCATGCTCGCGCTGACGCATGCCAGCGGACCAAGCTTGGTGCAGCTTCGTGGGCCGAAGGTGCTTCCTGAACAGATCGCTGACCTTTTGATCCAGTCCATTGACCGCTTCCGCGTGGACTTGGAGGCCGGCGCATTGCTGCTGATCGAGCCCGGACGCAGCCGAGTGCGCATATTGCCACTTTGATTGTGTGAAACCTGAGCGCAGGACACGAAAGGAAAAGATCGACCATCAACTGGATCGCGCCGGCTTGAAGGGTGAAGGGTCTCCCATGTTACGCAACCGCAAGTCCGGTCAGAATGAGGGGATCTCGCGCAGCGGACAGTCCAGCCAATGGAGTTGCTCGTACACCATTGTAGTGCCCCGGAGCGGCGTTTGGGTAACCAAGGGTCGTGAGTTTCGCGGGTGCAAAACCGCAGGCCGCAGCGCAAGCGAACCTGGATGTAGCCTCGTCACTTAATCGAAGAAGTCGACCCTGTGGTCAGAAGGGGAAGGCCGCCGTCGGCGGGAGAAGACAACGAGAGCGTCCTGCCGGTTCTTCCGGGGTAGCAGGGGTGGCATGTGGTGGAAGTTGATCGGTCCCAGTGCGGGAGACACGTGATGGTGGCGGCCCGGAACCGCCTACCGCGTCGTATAAGGCCAGTCCGAAGTCGACGCGGGCCGTCACGGGAGTCGGAGGGGCTCATAATACCGTTCGAGGGTCAGGGACAACATAACCCGGCCCGAGGAAAGGAGCCCTACTTTGTGCACGCAACCAAAGCGCGGAGGATCAGGAGATTGCGGCCATGTCGCCAACAACTCCCATATCGATCAGGACGCTGCACCGGCGTTCCGCTTCCATGCCTTGTACGACAAGCTCTCTCGGGCGGACATTCTGAGTCATGCCTATGAGCGCGTGCGTGCCAATCGCGGGGCACCGGGAATCGATGGTGTCACGTTCAAGGCCATCGAGGCAGGAATCGGAAAAGACGCCTACTTGGCGACACTGCGTGAGGAACTGGAACAGAAGACGTACCGCGCGGATGGCGTGCGTCGGGTTTGGATACCCAAGCTGGATGGCAGCGAGCGCCCGTTGGGGATTCCCACGGTCCGGGATCGGATTGTGCAAATGGCGTTCAAGCTGGTGGTGGAACCGATCTTCGAGGCGGACTTCTGCGACTGTTCGTACGGATTCCGTCCGCAACGCTCGGCCCATGATGCGATCGATGCGATTGCCGATGCCCTCTTTCGGGGGCAGACCCAGGTCATCGATGCAGACCTGTCGAAATATTTCGACACGATCCCGCATGCCAAGCTCATGGCTGTGATCGCCGAACGGATGGTCGACGGCCCTGTTCTGGGACTCGTTCGGCAGTGGCTGAAGGCACCGGTCATCGAAGAGGATCAGCAGGGCAAACACCGCCCGACGGGCGGACGAGGGAATCGACGGGGAACCCCACAGGGCGGGGTCGCATCGCCCCTTCTGGCCAACCTCTATCTGCATCTCCTGGACCGGATCTGGGTACGGCACGACCTGGAACGTCGGCTCGGTGCACGCTTGGTGCGCTACGCCGACGATGTGGTGATTTTGTGTCATCGCGGCACCGAGAAGCCCATGGCCGTCCTCACGACGGTCCTCGAGAAGCTCGACCTCACGCTCAACGTGCAGAAGACCCGTGTGGTTGATGCGCGCGCGGACGGGTTCGATTTTCCGGGGTTTCGGATGGCCTGGCGAACGAGTCGCCGCAGCGGCAAGGGTTACCCGCACGTGGAGCCATCGCGACGGGCCGAGCAACGCATCAAGGACCGGGTCACGGAACTGACCGCTCGCCGCCGCACCCCGGTGGCGCTTACGGACATGATCGGTAGCGTCAATCAAGCCCTCCGGGGCTGGTCAGGCTACTTCCACTACCGCAACTGCTCGAAGGTTCTCGGTCGGGTCAAGACGCATGCCGAGGAGCGGGTGCGCACGCAATTGCGTCGCTGCCACAAACTCCGGAGCCGGGCCCAAGGATATGCGCGGTTTCCCAATGCGCACCTTTACGACCACGCTGGACTGTTCAAGATCCCCACAACCACAGGCTGGACATAGGCGCATGCCTCGGCGTGAAGCACATCGGAAAGCCGTGTACGGGAGAACCGTATGCACAGTTTGATGAGGGAGGGCTGGCTACCGTGACCAGGGTTCGGCTAATGAGGCACCGCCAAACGAAAGGGGCGGCAACAGATAGGCCGGATCTACCGTCG
>RZZS01000140.1 GCA_009929775.1 Alphaproteobacteria bacterium | reverse complement strand
CTTCCGGCGTTTCCACCACGACCGTGACCTTGTAATTCTTGCTGTAGCCCTTCGGCGGAGTCTCCCCCATCGCCAGCGCCGCAACGGCAACGATGACAAGCACAATCCCCGCGATCCATCCGAACTTCGCCATATCCGGGCACTCCTTTCCGTAAAAGGAATTCTAAAAATGTAGCCTTAAACCATCAGGCGCGCTCGCACAATGATAAACCTTGGCTTGTGCCTTTGTGCTTGTTTCTGAAACGGGTTTGCTGCGTTCAGCCAGAGGGGCAGCGGGCCTGGGGGCGGTGGAGGCGGGAGGCGCTTGCGCGGGCCTGGGGGGGTAACGGGAGAGCAGATTCCACGAGGCTTCTCGCAAGGACGCTTTCCGGCATGGACGGGTTTGCGCGCATGTGCTGGGCCGCGACGGCGAGCACGAAGGGAACGGCGTAGGACGTCCCGGTCCGGTATGCGCCGCCGTCGTCCGGGGAGGCGGTCCAGACGTCGACGCCGGGTGCTGCGAGTTCGGTGGACGATCCGTTGCCGCTCGCGCGTTCGTAACGGCGCCCGGCGGCGTCAATGGCGGTGACGGCGATGACCTCGGCCATGCTCGCGGGGAACGCGGCAGGGCGTCCGGGGCCGTCATTGCCGACCGATGCAAAGAGGATCGTTCCCTTCTCGTAAGCGCGCAGGATGGCTCGCCGAAGGACCTCGTTGGTTCTGGGCATGCCAAGCGAGAAGTTCACCAGCCGAATGCGTTCGCCGACGACCCAGTCCAGAGCGCGAACGGATGCGAGGATTGAGGCCCGCAGCGAGCCGTCTGCGGCCGGGCGCACGACGACGGCGCTGAAGATCGTTGCGCCGGGCAGAAGCCCCTCAATCCCCATTTCCGGTGCATGGCCGACAAGAATCGCTGCGATTGCCGTTGCATGTTCCCGGTCGGGCGTATCGTTAATGAAAACACGCTCCGTAAGCGCCAGATCGCGGAAGGAGTCGTGCGATCGGTCGAGGGCGCCGTCGATCAGGCCGATCTTCAGCAAGCGGGCATCGGGAAGGCAGTCTCCGGTCCGGGGCCAGGCGATCGCCTCCCTCGCAAACAGACGCGGCCCCCGGGCCGCGCTCAGTTCGTCGTTCGTGTCGACGACCGCCGCCGGACCGAACCTCTCCCTGACCATCGTTTCGAATCCGGGCGGAGCGTCCTCCGTGTCGATTACCAGCAGCGTTTCGCCGAGGGAGGGAAGGTCGATGGCTTCGCGTATGCGCCCGGGCGGGAGAAGGCGCTCGATTTCCGCGACCGTTTCGCCGTTCGCGAGGATGAGAAGGTCCCGCGCGCTGTCGCGCGGTTGCGCCGCGAATTCCGGACAGATGCGCAAAGCGAGGCCGGTCTCGTCCTTTACGAGGGGATTGTCCGGATCCGCCAGCAGAAGGCGGTATTCGGCACCTCCCACAAGCCGCCCGTCAAGCGGGACGCGAACCGTAAACCGGGTGTCCGTTCGAGACAGAAGGTCAAGCACCAGGACATCCCCGCTCAACGAGAGCGCCGGGGCCAGTTCCGGCAATTCGTCGAGCTTTTCGCCCTCGATGGTGAGCATGTCGCCTTCGCGGAAACAGGGTCCGTTGATGCGCATAACGCCCGGTTTTGACGAGGATCCCGATGTCTGCGTGGGAGTTGGCGCCTGCGTCCGCGCGGTATCCGGAGTGGCGGAGGGCGTGGGCGCGCCCCGGGTCTGCGCGAGGGCGGGGAATGAGGCGAGGGCAATCAGGATGCAGGCAACAGTCCAGATCCGTTCCGCTGTCTTTCGCAAAAGCCGGGAGCGTGGAAGACCTGTCCTCATTTCCCCGCCTCCTGAATCGTCTCGACGAGGCTGGAATTTTCAAGCGCGTCGCGCGTCGCCGCGGGGTCGTCGCCGCCGGTCACCAAGTAAATCCCGAGCGCAGACGGACCGCCGATGATTTCAGCGTTCATGACGACGAGCATTTCGCGGATGGCCGCCTCGCTTGTCTGCGGGGCAAAGGTCACGAGAAAGGCAGCGTCTTTAGCGGACTGTACGACCTGTGCGCCGGCGGCGACGAGGTCCCGGTCGCGCGTCATATGAAGAGTTAGTCCTGTCTGGATTGCCAGCAGGAGACAGGCAGCCGCGGCGACGATCTTCCAGAGGCGGTTGTTTTGCTCGGGTGCGATGAGTGTCTGCGCGCGCGTGATCGGATCGGCCCGCAGGTCCTCGTCCGCCATGGCCCTCTGCAGCCTCTTCAGGCCTAAATCGCCGGGGCCGGGCTCCAGCGCCGTCTCCTGCATTTCGCGGCGCAGCGAGGTCAGGTAATCGAGTTCCTCCCGAAGGTCGCTACAATCGTGCAGCGCCTTCTCGACCTCTTCACGCTCGCGGCCCTCCAGCGAGCCGTTTGCAAAAAAAGGCAACAATTCTTCCAGTTCCTTGCGGTTCATCGCCGTACTCCCATTCGCCCTTCCAGGCAGTGTTTCATGAGCTGCTTGGCGTGGAAGATGCGCGTTTTGACCGTGCCTTCCGGGCAGTTAACGACCTTTGCGATCTCGCCGTACGACATGTCCTCAAAAAAAGCGAGTTCGAGAACCGCGCGGTGCGCGGCCTTGAGGCGGTCGAGACAAAAGCGGATGTGGTCGGCGTCGTCCGCCGCCAGAACGCAGGCGTCGGCCTGCGCGCTTTCGTCGACGACTTCGGGGGCGAGTTCGTCGCTGACAAGGAGGGGGTTTCGGGCGCGCAATCGATCCATCGTTTTGTAGTAAGCAATTCCAAACAGCCAGGTTGATACCTTGGACCTGCCCTCGAACATGCCTGCTTTTCGCCAGACTTCGAGGAAGGTCTCGTTGAGTATGTCGTCGGCTTCGAAGGAATCGTTCAGTTTTGTTTTGATGAACCGGTACAGGCGCGCCTCGAAAAGGCGGTAGAAATCAGCCATCGCCGCCTCGTCGCGGGCTGCTATGCGTTCAATTAGCTCTGCGGCGCCGGTGGTCATGGCATTAGAATACGCCGCCGCCCGGAAATGCCAATGGTTTTCCCGGAGGGGTCGATGGCGTGGAGCTGCCATTCGTAGACCTGTCCGTTCGCAAGATCCTCCCGCACGAGGGGCGAGAGTACGAGCTTCAGTTCCGCTCCCGGTACGGCCTGTCCTGCAAGAGGCGTCGTCCCTCCCGGATCGAACAGACTGACG
>RZZS01000010.1 GCA_009929775.1 Alphaproteobacteria bacterium | reverse complement strand
CCGTATCTGTATCTTCTCGTTCTCCATCCCCGGCAGGGAACTCAGCACCTCCCAGATAATCGCCGGCATCTCCGCGTCGAAGTGCAGCGGCAGGGAATCCACGTTGATGACGTCAATGTCGCACTGATAAAATTCGCGAAAACGTCCGGCCTGCGGCCTCTCGCCGCGCCAGACGCGCTGCATTTGATAGCGCTTGAACGGGAAGACCAGATCGTTGAAATGCTGCGCCGTATAGCGGGCGAGCGGCACGGTCTGGTCGAAATGGAGCGCGAGCCGCGCCTCCTTGTCGCCGTCTTCCTTGTGCAGGCGCTCGATGACGTAGATTTCCTTGTCCGTATCGCCGCCCTTGGCGTTAATGACGTCCAGTTCCTCGACGCTCGGCGTCTCGATGGAGCAGAATCCGTAGCTTTCGAAGACACGGCGGATATGATCCATCCACTGCTGCTCGACGAGCCGCACTTCGGGGAGCCATTCGGGGAATCCGCTCACAGGGCGGGGTTTGTAGATTTTTTTCTCGGTCATAGAGATGTTCTACGGTCGCCCGCAGCGTAAGGCAAGCGTTTCCCTCGCCTTCAGATAAACCTGGGATAAACCTGGGACAGTTACTTTTGGGCCCTAAAAGTAACTGTCCGCGGGAGTTCGAACAAATCCGTCAATTGGTCCGTCAGCGCCTGCCCCAGCGCGTCCGCGTCCGTGATCGTCATCGCCTTGCGGTAATAGCGGGTGACGTCGTGGCCGATGCCGATGGCAGTGAGTTCGACTTTGGACGTGTTTTCAATCCACTGGATGATGTTCTTCAGGTCCTGCTCGAGGATATGCGAGGGGTTCACCGACAGGGTCGAATCGTCCACTGGAGCGCCGTCCGAGATCACCATCAGGATTTTGCGCTGCTCCGGCCTGCGGACGAGGCGGTTATAGGCCCAGGCGAGCGCCTCGCCGTCTATATTCTCTTTCAGCACGCCCTCTTTCAGCATCAGGCCGAGATTCTTGCGCGTGCGCCGCCACGGCGCGTCGGCCGCCTTGTAGATAATGTGGCGCAGATCGTTGAGACGGCCCGGTTTTGGCGGGCGCTCGTTTTCGAACCAGAGTTCCCGGGATTTTCCGCCTTTCCACGCGCTGGTCGTAAAGCCGAGAATCTCCACCTTGACGCCCGCGCGCTCCAGAGTCCGTGCAAGGATATCGGTGCACAGCGCGGCAATCGTGATGGGCCGTCCGCGCATGGAGCCCGAATTGTCGATCAGGAGCGTGACGATCGTATCGCGGAAATTCGTTTCCTGTTCCTGCTTGTAGGTCAGGGAAACGTTCGGGTTGGCGACGACGCGGGGCAGGCGGGCGGTGTCGAGAACGCCTTCCTCGAGGTCGAATTGCCACGAGCGTTGCTGGCGCGCCATCAACTGGCGCTGAAG
Organism: Alphaproteobacteria bacterium; assembly: GCA_009929775.1. Taxonomy (GTDB): domain Bacteria; phylum Pseudomonadota; class Alphaproteobacteria; order Micavibrionales; family Micavibrionaceae; genus RZZS01. Next base: position 48,987 of record RZZS01000010.1, on the reverse strand, counting down.
CTTGTTGGCAAGGCGGGTGATGATGCCTTGAATGTGCGTGAGCTGGCGGTCGAGTTGTTCGCGGAGTTGGTAAAGCTCGGTATGGTCGGCCAGTTCGTCGGCCCGGACGGTCTCGTCGAATTGCGTCGTGTAGACCTTGTAGAGGCCCTCGCCGCCCTCGAACCCTTCGGGGCGCTGGACAGGCGGGGCGCCGGGGGCGTCGATGTCCTGCGTGTCTGGACCCTGCGCGTCTTCGAGCATCGATTCGTCGAGTTCCAGCGCCTGCAAGGTTTCTTCGTCGGTTGCCGGTCGGTCCGCTTCGCTTTGCAGGCGTTCCCGTTCGCCGGTATCGGCGGCGTTCGTGTCGTCTCCCTGCGCGGGCGGCGCTTCGCCTGATTCGCTTGCCGATTCGCCCTCGTCCCTCCCGTCTTCCCCTTCCGATTCGCCTCCGGCGTTGAAGCCGAGCCGCCCGAGAACCGTGCGCGCGGCCCGCGCGAAAGCGCGCTGGTCGTGGATGTGGCAGTTCAGCGTGGTCAGTCCTTCGGCCCCGAGCGCCTCGGCAAGCGCAGGCTCCCAATACGCGCAGGCCTTGCGCACGGATGGCGGCGGAGCGCGGCCGGTCAGGGCGAGCCGGGTGAGGGCGTGCAGGGCCTCGGGCGCGGGGATCGCATCCTTTCCGGAAATTTTGTCGTACCCGAGCGATTCGAACCGCGCGGCGAGCAGGGCGTCGAGATTGTCCCGCACGCCCTCCATATGCGCGGACCCGGCGGCTTCCCAGCGCGCCTGTTCCATGGCGTCGAACACCGCTCTCGCTTCGGGGTCCGAAGGTGCCAGCCGCGCATGCGCAGTCCGGTTATGGCCGCGCAGGCGCAAGGCTTTGACATCGGCGCTCGCCCGCAACATCGTCCGGGATTCGGGCGTATCGCACGCATCCGGTTGCGGAAGGGTCACGGTCGGCGGCTCGGCCCGCGAATCGCCGTGGCGCATGGCGGCGGAATACTGGATATCGAGCCCCTTCAGACGCGAAATCGCCCGCAGCGCCGAGGCCGTGGCGCTGGTGAAGGTTTCCTGTCGGCGTTTCTCGTCGCCCGGATCGCTCATCTGTCAGGCTCTTGGGCGGCCGTATTGACGGTGTCGTGTCCGCTCATCGCGAATCCTTCGGGCCCCGGGGATTCATCGGATCTCCACCCCGAAACAGCGCTGGTAATACTCCGCGACGACCGGGCGTTCCGTCTCGTCGCACTTGTTGAGGAAAGACAGGCGGAACGCCATTTCGCGGTCGCCGAAAATCTGCGTGTTTTCCGCCCAGCTCAGCACCGTGCGCGGCGACATCAGCGTCGAGAGGTCGCCGTTTATGAAGCCCTGCCGCGTCAGGTCGGCGAGCCGGACCATGCGGGCGATCTCGGCCTTGTCCGTGCTTTTGTCAAAGTCGGGGATCTTGCGCGCGACGATGCTGGTTTCGTCCTCGTGCGAGAGATAATTGAGCGTGGCGAGAATGTTCCAGCGGTCGAGCTGGGCCTGATTGATCTGCTGGCTTCCGTGATAAAGTCCTGACGTGTCGCCGAGTCCGATCGTGTTGGCGGTGGCGAACAGCCGGAAGGCCGGGTGCGGGCGGATGATCCGGTTCTGGTCGAGAAGGGTCAGGCGGCCTTCCGATTCGAGCACGCGCTGGATCACGAACATCACGTCCGGCCGACCCGCGTCGTATTCGTCGAACACCAGCGCCACCGGGTTCTGGAGCGCCCAGGGAAGCAATCCTTCGCGAAACTCGGTGATCTGCTTGCCTTCCTTGAGGACGATCATGTCCTTGCCGATCAAATCCATGCGGGAGACGTGGCTGTCGAGGTTGATTCTCACGCACGGCCAGTTCAGGCGCGCGGCGACCTGCTCGATGTGGGTCGATTTCCCGGTGCCGTGATAGCCCTGAATCATGACGCGTCTGTTATGCGCGAACCCCGCAAGAATCGCGAGCGTCGTGTCATGGTCGAAATGATAGGTCTTGTCCCGTTCGGGAACGTTGGCGTTGTCCTTCACGAACCCCGGCACCTGCATGTCGACGTCGAGGCCGAAGACCTCGCGCACGTCGTATTTCGTATCAGGGATCGAGGAGTAACGCTCCTTGTCCTTGATGGTCGTGATATTGAACGAAGGACCGGTTGTCATCTCCCGTTCCTTGTCGAGATCGTCGATGTCGTGCTGCATGGTTTCCGCGTCAGGCTCGGGGGTTCAGTTTCTCGTACTTCTCGTAAGAAAGCTTCAGAATCGTATAGGCCATATTGATCTTTTTGAGAAGCTCTTCGGAATGTTTGTCGCCCGGGTTGCGGTCCGGGTGATGGACTTTAACCAGTTCCTTGTATTTCTGCTTGATTAGTTGCAGCGTCAACGGCGGCTCCAGTCCCATGACCGCCATGGCTTCGAATTCCGGTGACGCGCGGTCGATGGTTGTACTGTAATGTCGGCGCTTTTCCTCGTCCGCGCTTCGCGGGGGGGCGTCCTCCGTACAATGGTATGCCTGCCAGGCCCGGTCCTTGAGGATGCGGTTAATGTCGCCGCCGACGCCGTATTTCCATGTTGGCCGGTCTCCGTGGATGCTTCGGAGCATAAATTCCTCGACCTCTTTTGGCGTCATGCCGGAAAAATAGTCCCAGGCCTTGTTATAGGCTTGAACATGCTCGAAACAGAAGTAATAATACTCGCTAAGATTGCGATCTCGCGGAGCCTTGTGCTCGGCGGCTGCGGTGCAGCCGGGCATGTCGCAGAACCGTTTTGGCGCTGCGGTTGAGTTCGTGGGGTCGGCAAACTCGGCCGAACGGGGCTTTAGATGTATTTTGGGCATTCAGTTACCATTATGCGTTCTAACGGCGCGATCGACAAGCATTGACCATAATCGGGAGCGGTCGTGAGCATTGAAGCGCAGATAAAGGAAATACTCTTTAAGGAGCTAAATCCAACGTATCTGTCGGTAAAAAACAAGAGCCGTCTTCACCAGGGGCATGCGGGGGCCCCGGGAGGTCCAGAGACGCATTTCGATATCGAGATTGAAAGCGCCCGATTCGTTGGCTTGTCGCGTTTAGGTCGCCACAAGGTGGTGGTCGATTTGCTTCGCGGCGTCATTAAAAACATCCATGCTCTTTCGATTAGCGCAAGACCTCCGCGGTAAATTATTCAGGGGCCAGCCCCACCGGATAGCAACTTGCGGTTGTTTTTGTTTGTTCGCTCTGCTATGCTTCCTTCAAGACCAACGATCATCTTGAGAGAATAAAACCATGCAGGAGCCCAAAAACGATATGGAGACCAGAAGTTCGCTGGTAAGCCGCAATGTTACCATACAGGGAAGGAGAACCTCGGTCCGTCTTGAGCCCGAGATGTGGAATGCGTTGAAGGAAATCGCCCGGCGCGAGCAATGCACCATTCATGACATCTGTTCTCTCATCTATGCGCGCAAAAAACGCGAGTCTTCGCTGACGGCGTCAATCCGAGTGTTCCTGATGTTATACTTTCGTTCGGCCGCGACGGAAGACGGGCATTGCCGCGCTGGTCACGGCCATTTCGCGAACATGATGGCTCGTGCAAAGATCAAGACAGCTGCTTTCAAGGGAAACCAGTCTGCCAAAGGCTTGAACAGGGACGAGTTTAAAAATATGGCTGTGCCGACGGGGAGCCGACCGCGATCCATTTATGGATGAGAATGATTCGCTTCGACTGGTCAGGCGGCTCAAGCCGCGCGCCCCATTTCGAGGAACTTTTTTCGTCGCTCCTGACGGAGTGAGGCTGAATCACAGGGCATAAGCTCGCCAAGCGCCTTCTCGATCACGGCGCCGGTGCGGTCGACTGTCTCATCGCGGTTCCGGTGGGCGCCGCCCAGCGGCTCGTCGATTATGCCGTCGATGATCCCAAGCCTAAGCAGGTCCTGTGCCGTGAGCTTAAGTGCGGTTGCTGCCTCGTTGGCCTGGGTTGCGCTGCGCCATAAAATTGAGGCGCAGCCCTCGGGGGATATAACGGAGTAAACTGAATGCTCAAGCATGTATATACGGTCTGCAACGCCGATCGCGATTGCTCCGCCTGAGCCGCCTTCGCCAATAATGACGGCGATGAAGGGCGTTCCTACGTGCAGGCAGCTCTCAATGGATTTCGCAATTGCTTCGGATTGGCCTCGCTCTTCGGCGCCTACGCCGGGGTATGCACCCGCAGTATCGATGAGTGCGACGACCGGAAGCTGGAACCGGTTGGCCATATCCATGAGGCGTTGCGCCTTGCGGTAGCCCTCCGGTCGCGCCATGCCGAAATTGTGCCGGATTCGGCTCTCGGTATCGGCGCCTTTCTCGTGTCCGAGGACAACGCAGGAGGTGCCGCGAAATCTTGCCAGACCGCCGGGAAGGGCATGGTCTTCAGCGAAACGGCGGTCGCCGGCGAGCGGTGTAAAGTCGGTGAAAAGCCGGTCCACGTAATCGAGAAAATGGGGGCGGTTCTGGTGCCGAGCGACCAGAACCTTCTGAGCCGGCGTGAGCTTCCCGTATGTTTGTCTCAGGAGTCTGTCCGCCTTCGCCTGCATGCGACCGATTTCCTCGGCAATGTTAACGTCGCCATTGCTGCTTACGTTCCGCAGTTCGTGAATCTTGCCTTCGAGTTCGAGGATGGGCTTTTCAAATTCAAGCTGGCTCATGGTTTCCGATGGAATTGTTGACGCTGTACAGAAGAAGGGAGGTTAACAGAATGACCTCCCTTTTCCTAATATAAATAAGGACCGTGCTGGCTACTTGCCGGTGCCGGTCTTTGCAAGCGGATGTTTTTCCTCGACGGCTTTCCTGAGGCCCTCGCCGACGATGTGTGTGTATATTTGCGTCGTAGCAATGTCAGCGTGGCCAAGCATCTTTTGAACCGAGCGAAGATCGGCACCGCGGCTCAGAAGATGCGTCGCGAAAGCGTGCCGGAGAATGTGCGGGCTTACCCGGTCGGAGTCGATGTCGGCCGCCCGTGCGAGGTCCTTCAAAAGCTGCGCGAAGCGCTGTCGTGTGAGGTGACCACTGTCCGACGTGCGTGACGGAAACAGCCATTTGGTCTGCCGCCCCTTGTCTTCGGTGCCGATGAAGCTTGTGCGCACATCAAGGTAGGAGACGAGTGCCGTCCGGGCGGGTTCGGAGAGGGGGACCATGCGTTCCCGACCGCTCTTGCCGCTGACCATCAGGAACTGATTACCGTCGCCGAGCGCAGAAAGGGGAAGGCCGACCAGCTCTGAAACCCGCAGGCCGGTTGCGTACAACATTTCCAGAAGGCACACGAGACGCACGCTGTCGTTGCCACCGCCGGATGCTGCCGCCTTGATAAGCGCCGTGACTTCCGATTCGGAAAGTGTTTTCGGGAGTGTACGTCCTTGCTTCGGGCTGTCGATGGTAGACGTGGGATCGTCCTTGCGGATGTCTTCCGAGACGAGATACCGGTAAAACTGGCGAAGGGCGGAAAGGCGGCGCGCGACCGTACGAACGGCAATCTGGGCGCTGTGGCTTCCCTTGGTATGCGTTTTTTCGCTGAGGTCCTTGAGATACGCCTTCAGATCGTCTGTATTGGCCTTGTCGATATCTGTCGAGCGCCTGCTGCGCAGATACTGGCTGACGTCCGCGAGGTCGCGCCAGTAGGCGTGACGCGTATTCGTGGCCGCACCTCGTTCCGACGTCAGCATGTCAAGGAACGAATCGACCAGAGGATGCAGTTTTGGTTTTGCCATGGGAGGCCGACCGGGACGTGCCATTGTAGTTTTTCTCCTTCTATTCTCCTGTTTGGCCGATGATCGCCTCTGCGGCGATTCTTCTGGCCTCGTCATTAAGCCCCACAACGCGGAAGCCTGTAACCACTGTTCGAAGCATACCGGGAAACATCTCGGACGGCTTCTGGTTCTTGAATGCTATCGCGCTAAACAGGATTACCCCTCCGAGTGTCTTTTGTTCGATGGTCTTGTCGAGGTAATCCATAAGGATAACTGATGGCATTACATAATCTTTACCAAAAGTCAACCCCGCACCTTTGTCATAAGGAGCGCCTGTTTCTAGCGCGTTTGATGAGCTTATGTCAAGTGAATGTGGAAACGGGGCCACCAGAGCCATTTCTTCGGGCTCGAGTTTGCTGCCAAGTCGGCCGATTGTAGCGGAGAGATCGCGGGAATTTTTTATAACTTCATCGGCAATAAGGACAAGCGCGGCGTCCTTCGACCACTCTTCATCAGGCGATTCGGCGAGCGATTCGAGAGCGTTGCGCCAGGGGTCTGGAAGGGCACGACCGTTACTGAGCATCAGGCTTCCACCTCGTATAAGAAAATGTCCGGACGTGTCGGAGGGTGGAGTGGCGTTCGCAAACAGATCGACAAACAGGGAAAGTGCCGCAACTTTTTCTTCTGGAGTAATCTGGATCGCACGAAGAAGATAGTTCCATTGTCCGTCGCCGTGTGGCGCTTTTGTCGCAGATGCATAGAGGTCCGGGAGTTCCGTCCAGTCGCTGAAGGAGGCCGCTTCCGGAACAGCACCCGATGCGGCCTTGATCGCATCGTCATAATCGCGCCGAATGACGTCGATGTCACGAAGTCCGCGGCTGAGGGCTTCGACACCGGCAATGAATCGCCAATCGTCCGGGAGACTCTCGTCGTGCAACACCAATCCGAGAACCTCGGCGCTGATCGACCTGAACCGGGCATCCGATACGGCGCCGTATTCAACGCGGCCAAGGCCAAAGATCGCGGATCGCTCAAGGGAGGAGAATTCGTCGAACTGGCTGCCTCTGGCAAATGGAATGCGGAAGGTCTCGTCCGACGCGATTCGGCTGAGCACTTTGCTGTCCTCCAGAGCGCTTGCCGCATTCCCGGAATCCTCGGTGTCCGAGGGCAGAATCGTGGCGCACAACGCGGCGAGCTTGTCCCAGAAGGAGATTCCGGAAAAGCGACCCTGTGTCGAGCGGCTTTCGAGGCAGGCAAGCGGGGCGTTTCCGGAACCTAACATGGCCAGCGCGCCGGCGCGCGCAAGTTCGGGGTGATACGGCGGATCCTTGCGAAGCCCGTACATATCAAGGGCTTTCTGGTGCGCGCCCATCTCGACAAGCTTCTGAAGGCGCAGCGTGAAGAGGTCCTCGCCTGCTGCTGGCTCCGAGTCGTTTTGAACCAGTTGCGCATCGCTTCGGGACAAGAGAAGTCGAAGCATCAGGCGGGTGACGACCGGGGAGCGGATTTCCGGGCCTGCATGCTTCATGGCGGCGACCAGATCGCTCCGGGTCGAACTGTGCCACACATCCTTTCCAAGTGAGCCATCGCGAAACGATGAGAGCAGCCCGGACGATTCGAGTTCGACGAAGTCGACGTTGAGAATGGCTTCGTCGCTGGAGGATGATTCGGGTTGTTCCGGTTCGGCAGCGGATTGCGAATTGCCTGCCATCCGGTCAGCCGGCGAGGCGAACGCGGGCGCCGGGATTACGGTCGAAAGCAGGGCTGCACAGGCTGCCGCGCGGAGGAGGGGCCTAGATACCAAGGCGTTCATTGGGAATCGCTTCTGTTATGGAGTGTTGTTCTACCGGCACGTCCATCATGGCGAACCAGACGAATCCGCCGCCAAGCGCGAGGGCAATGGCGACGATCAGGACATTGAACAACTTCATTTCGAAATCCTTTCGACTCAACGGCAACTGCCTAAAGTAGACGAGGCGGGCGGTAATTTCAATTTCCAACTCTCATGCCTTGTGGCATAACAACGAGCCATGGACCCTAACGACCTGCAAATCGCGTCTCTCGCCGCAGAAATCCGGCGCCGTCTCGAAATTCCTGTCGTCCTGACAGGCCTGATGGGAGCGGGGAAAACGCGGGTGGGACGCCTTCTCGCCGGTGCGCTTGACCTGCCGTTTGTCGACTCGGACGATGAGATCGAGGCCGCTGCCGGTCGCCGGATCGCCGATATTTTTGCCGAAGATGGCGAGCCGTTTTTCCGGGATGCCGAACGGCGTGTGATCACGCGGATTCTCGGCAGCCCCGGTCCAGGGATCGTCGCAACGGGCGGCGGGGCGTTCGCTCATCCTGCAACGGCTGAAATAATTTTGGAGAAGGCGCTGACTTTATGGCTCCGAGCCGATCCGGCGTTGCTGGCCAAACGGACCGCCGGGGACAGGAAAAGGCCGCTTCTTGCCAGGGACGATCCTGAATCCCTGCTTAGGGAACTTGCAGAAAAGCGCTATCCTCTTTACGCGCGGGCCAACCTTGTGATCGACAGCGAAGACGTTGCGCCAAATGTAACGCTGATGAGAGTTCTGGAGAAACTTGATGACTACCTCGGTTAAAATCGATCTGGGCGAACGCTCTTACGACATTGCGATCGGAAGCGGGCATCTGCAACATGCGGCGGCGGCGATCCCGGGCGGTCATGATGGCAGAGCTGTATTCATCATATCGGACGAAAATGTCGCGTCCCATTACATGGCGAAACTGATCGGGGGGCTCGAGGGAACAACGGCCGGTAATGTTCAGGCGCTCGTCCTGCCGCCGGGAGAACATACGAAGGCGTTCCGGTATCTTGAACAGACCTTGTCCTGGCTTCTCGATCACCGGGTTGATCGAAAGTCTCTCGTGATCGCTCTCGGGGGCGGTGTGATCGGCGATCTGGTCGGATTTGCCTCGTCGATTGTACTGCGCGGCGTTCCATTCATGCAGGTGCCGACGACACTTCTGGCCCAGATCGACAGTTCCATCGGCGGGAAGACGGCCATCGATATGCCTCAGGGGAAGAATCTCGTCGGAACCTTCCACCAGCCGGTCGCCGTTCTCGTCGATGTCGACACCTTGCAAACCCTGCCGCGCCGCGAGCTTCTCGCAGGATACGCGGAAGGGGTCAAACACGCGGCGATTGCCGACCGGGAGTTTTTTGCGTGGATGGAAGAGAACCGCGATAAAGTCCTTTCGCTTGAGGACGTTTTCGTCGAGCAATTTATTGAACGCAACTGTCGCATCAAGGCGGGTGTGGTGCAGAGTGACGAGCGGGAGGAGGGGCGACGGGCGATCCTCAATTTTGGTCATACCTTCGGTCATGCGCTGGAGGCAGCCTGCGGTTTCGACTCAAGTCTTCTCCACGGTGAAGCGGTCGCGATCGGCATGGTGCTCGCGATGACGCTATCGCACCGGATGGGGCACTGTCCGGAAGACGATGTGAGTCTGCTGAAAGGCCACCTCAGGGCCGCAGGGCTCCCCACAGCAATTCGCGACATCGATCCGCCGATTGCCGTCGGGACGAGCGCCCTTCTTCAGCGCATGCAGGGCGACAAGAAACGCGTGTCCGGAACAATCCATTACGTTTTGTCGCGTGGTCTGGGCGAAGCTTTCATTTGTTCAGACGTGTCGCAGGACGACGTTAGCGCGGTGCTTCAGGAATCGATTGACGGGGTGATCTAGATGGATATCGGACTTGTCCTGCTTATATGCGCGATCTTTGTCCTCATCCTGTTTTCCGGATTTTTCTCCGGATCGGAAACGGCTTTGACGGCTTGCTCCCGCGCGCGGATGCATAGCCTTGCGAGGGACGGGAACAGGCGGGCGGCGCTCGTAAACACGATTCGGGAGCACAAGGAACGCATGATTGGCGCAATTCTGCTCGGAAACAACCTCGTTAATATTCTTGCCTCGGCGCTCGCGACGGCTTTGTTCATTCGCTATGTGGGGCCGGAGGGGGTTGTTTACGCTACGATTGTCATGACTCTCACGGTGCTGATTTTCGCGGAGGTGTTGCCCAAGACCTACGCGCTGCACGCGGCGGACAAGCTGGCGATGGTCATCGCTCCGGCCATGCGGTGGATCATCTTCATCTTCTCGCCGGTAACCGAAATGGTCAGCTGGGTCGTTCGCAACGTATTGAAGGTGTTCGGCGTTGATATCTCAGTCGTCAATGTCGGCGACCATCTGGAAATCCTGCGTGGCGTGATTGACCTGCATCAGGGGCCTGAGAAGGGGGCCACTGACCAGCGTGCCATGCTGCGATCGATCCTTGATCTTGCTGAAGTCGAGGTTTGTGAAATCATGGTTCATCGCAAGAACGTCACCATGATCGACGCGGATTCGCCGATCGAAAGAATCGTCGCGCAGGTTCTCGACTGTCCCTATACCCGCCTGCCCGTATTTCGCGGCGAGCCCGACAACATCATCGGCGTCATTCACGCCAAGTGGCTCCTGCGCGAAATGAAGGATCGGGGAAACATCGAGGACATAAGGATCGAGAACGTCGCGGCGGAGCCATGGTTCATTCCTGAATCGACTTCTCTCAACGATCAGCTTCAGGCCTTCCGACGTCGCCGCGAACATTTCGCCATCGTGGTCGACGAATATGGCGCGTTCATGGGGATCGTTACGCTTGAGGATATCCTTGAGGAAATTGTTGGCGAGATCGACGACGAGCACGACATCGCGGTTGCGGGCGTGCGGAAAATGCCGGGAGGTTCATTCCTCATCGACGGGACGGTGACCATCCGGGACCTGAACCGTGAATTTGAATGGTCCCTGCCCGACGACGAGGACTATTCGACCATCGCCGGACTCGTGCTGTACAAAAGCCTGCATATCCCCGAAGTTGGTCAGAGCTATACCTTCGAAGGTTTCCGCTTCGATATCGTCCGTCGTCAGAGGAACCAGATAACCTTGCTTCGCGTTACGCCTCCTGTCGAGGAGACGGGCGGGGCGAATGAGGCCGGCGGGAGGTAAGGCGATGGTCATTGCCATGGAAAGACAGGATGCGCTGGATGTCGCCGGACTCGCGGAGTACTACACGCAGTTTGCCGCGGGGGACGCCGTTATCGTCAAACCCGGACCGGCGAGCCGGCCCGTCGAGGGAACGGTGCTTGACGTGCGGCGAAAGACCGACGGCGGTTTCGTCGCCGATGTCGCGGTCGACGGCGGCTCGGTGGAGGAAATGGGGCATCGCGATGCCTCGCTGACCGTTCTGCTTGAACCCGCGCGAATCGTCAAAAAGGGCGCGGAATTCACTCTCTGACCGGACCGGTTCCGGGGTGAGGGGGTGCCGCCGGAGAATGCAAGCCCGCGCCTACGCGAGCTGTCCGTGGCAGTGCTTGAATTTTTTGCCGGAGCCGCAGGGGCAGGGGGCGTTGCGGGGAACCTTGGCCCAGGTTCTCTGGTCGTTCGGGTCGAAGCTTCGGTTGACCACCGGTTCTTGTTTCGCGTGGGGATCTGACGGGTCCTGAGGGTGCTCGCCCGGGTGTCCCATTCCCATTGTCGCTGCGTCGGGGCGGGTCTCCCGCATCTTTGATGCATCCGGCTGGCGCGGCTGCATCCGGAGTGCGACACCATCCTCAAGGTTGAGTTGAACCAGACTGAGTGTCTGGGTAACCTGCTCCCGCAGCTGGGCAAGCATGGCCTCGAACATTGCGAAGGCTTCTGTTTTGTATTCGTTCAGAGGGTCGCGTTGCCCGAATGCGCGCAGATTGATGCCCTGTCGCAGATGGTCGAGATTCAGCAGATGCTCCTTCCATTGCTGGTCGAGCAGTTGCAGGACGAATGCCTTTTCGACCTGGCGGAACGTTTTCGGGCCGATATTGGCAGCTTTTTCCGCCATTCTGTTGTCGGAGGCACTGATGATTCGCTCGAGGATTTCGCGGTCGGCGATGCCTTCCTCTTTCGCCCAGTCGCCGATGGGAAGGCTCAAGCCGAGGACCCGTTCGGCTTCTGCGTGCAGCGTGCCGGTGTCCCACTGTTCGGCGTAGGCTTGCGGAGGCACGTTTCGCGCGACCATGTCCTCGATAACCTCGTGTCGCATGTCCGTAACCATTTCCTCGAGTTCTTCAGCGGACATGATCTCCCGGCGCTGTTCGTAAATGACCTTGCGCTGGTCGTTCATGACGTTGTCGAACTTAAGCAGATTTTTCCGGATTTCGAAGTTCTGTGCCTCGACCCGGGCCTGAGCGCGCTCGAGCGCCTTGCTGATCCACGGGTGGGTCAGCGCTTCGTTGTCTCGAAGGCCGATTTGACGATTCGCGAGCAACGCTTCCATTTTTTCGGCGCCGAAGATGCGCATAAGATCGTCCTCAAGCGAGAGGAAAAAGGCTGATGCGCCGGGGTCACCCTGACGGCCTGTTCGCCCGCGAAGCTGGTTGTCGATTCGCCGTGACTCGTGCCGCTCGGTGCCGATGACGAAAAGGCCGCCCGCCTTGCGGACGATTTCCTTCGCGGCCGCGATTTCTTCCCGTATCTTCTCGATAGCCGCGTTTCTTCGGTCTTCCGGCCATTCGGGATTGACTTCTTCCGCAACGCGCATGTCGAAATCGCCACCCATCTTGATGTCGGTCCCGCGCCCCGCCATGTTCGTGGCAATGGTTACGGCCCCGGGTCTGCCGGCCTGCGCGATAATAAAGGCTTCCTGTTCGTGGTGGCGGGCGTTCAGGACATTGTGAGGAATTTTCAGCTTTTTAAGAACAGCCGAGAGCTTTTCGGATTTCTCGATCGACACGGTGCCGACGAGGGATGGCTGCTGCCTCTCGCGGCATTCGCGAATTAGCTCGATCACGGCTTCTTCCTTTTCCGCGAGGCTTTTATAGATCTTGTCGTCGTGGTCGATACGTTGAACGGGAACGTTGGTCGGAATCGAAACGACGCCGAGGTGGTAGATCTCGGCGAATTCTGATGCCTCGGTGAGCGCCGTCCCCGTCATGCCCGCGAGCTTCGGGTACAGGCGGAAATAGTTCTGGAACGTGATGGAGGCAAGTGTCTGGTTTTCGTTCTGGATCGGAACGTGCTCTTTCGCCTCGAGCGCCTGATGAAGGCCCTCCGAGAAACGGCGGCCTTCCATCATCCGGCCCGTAAATTCATCGATGATGATGACCTTGCCGTCCTTGACGATGTAGGCGGTGTCGCGCGCGAAAAGCTTGTGGGCGCGCAGGGCCTGATTGGCGTGGTGGACGAGGGCGATGTTCTGGATGTCGTAGAGCCCGCCGTCCTGAAGCAGGCCTGCCTCGCTGAGAAGTTTTTCGAGTTTCTCGGTGCCTTCCTCGGTGAAGGTAACGGTGCGCATTTTTTCGTCGAGATCGAAATCGTCCGTCGTGAGCTTCGGAATAACCTTGTCGACCGCGACGTAAAGTTCCGTGGAACTCTCGGCCGGACCGGAAATGATGAGCGGCGTCCGTGCCTCGTCGATCAGGATGGAATCGACCTCGTCGACGATGGCGTAGTTGAACTCGCGCTGCACCATGTCGGTCAGGCGGAACTTCATGTTGTCACGCAGATAGTCGAACCCGAACTCATTATTCGTTCCGTACGTCACGTCGGCCGCATAGGCCCGGCGACGATCGGCATCCATCATGTTGCCGAGAATGCAGCCGACGGAAAGGCCGAGGAAACGATAAATCTGCCCCATCCATTCGGAGTCGCGCTTCGCGAGGTAGTCGTTGACTGTGACGACGTGGACTCCTTTCCCCGAAAGCGCGTTCAGATAAACGGACAGGGTTGCGACGAGGGTCTTGCCCTCACCGGTTTTCATTTCGGCGATCTTGCCCTGATGGAGTACGGCGCCGCCCACGAGCTGGACGTCAAAATGGCGCTGGCCGAGGGTCCGTTTTGCGGCCTCGCGAACGACTGCGAAGGCCTCGTACATGATGTCGTCGAGGGTTTCGCCATCCTGAATTCGTTTACGGAAATGCCCGGTCTGCGCCCTAAGTTCGTCGTCGCTCATGGCCTCGTACCTGGGCTCGAGCGCATTGATCGGCTCGACGTGTTTGAAAAGGCTGGAGAGTACGCGGTCGTTACTGGTGCCGAAAATCTTTGTGGCGAGATTCAGAAGCATTCCGGTCCTTTCGGATTTAGGCATGTCGATAGTGTCATCTGCACCTTTGATATAAAACCCGTACCGAATGCCGTCAATCAAAGCCTACACTCGTTGGGAAAAAGAGTGTTCTTATCTCTTGCTCTTTGGTCGCCGATCGGGCAAGAATCGCTATCGTCTTCCCAGTTAATCCACAAAATTACGTAAGAGAGGAGATAAATCTCTCATGTCTGAGGCACCTCAAAGCAAGTCGAATGCGGGTATTTTCGCTATTCTCGGAATTGTGGCCATCGCTGCGGTGGCCGCGCTCGTTTATCTCTCGGGCAATGTCCCGGGGAAACCGGGCAGCAACCAGACCACGAATCCGGCGCAAGCCGCCTCCGGGGATGAATCGACTCAGGAGGCCGCTGCCGAGGGGCAGCAGGCCGCCATCCCCGAGCAGCCGAAGCTCGAAATCAAGCCGGGTGACCCGGTTGTCGCGGTCGTAAACGGACAGGACATCATGCGTTCCGATGTTTTTCAGTTTATCGCGACTCTTCCGCAGAACGTCCGGCAGTTGCCGGTCGACCAGCTCTACGGCCTTGCGGTCAACCAGCTCGTCAACACGAAGCTGGTTGAGGCTCGCGCAGGCAAAGCTGACCTCTCGAACGATCCTGCTGTCAGGGAACAGCTGGATCAGGCGAAACAGCAGATCGTGCGCAACGTTTTTCTCCAGCGCCAGGTTGAGGAGCGCACGACAGAGGAAAAGCTTCGCAGTCTGTACGACGCGTACGCCGCGAAGATGGGTGAGATTCCGGAAGTCAAGGCCCGGCACATTCTTGTTGAGGATGAGTCGGCTGCGAAGGAACTGATCAAGAAGGCGATGGCTGGCGCAGACTTTGCTGAACTCGCGAAGGAAAACTCGACCGGCCCTTCGGCTGAGCAAGGCGGGGACCTTGGCTGGTTTGCGCAAGGCGAGATGGTCTCCGAATTCTCCGAGGCTGCTTTTGCGATTGAACCGGGTCAGGTCGGCGACACTCCGGTCAAGACCCAGTTCGGCTGGCATGTTATCAAGGTCGAGGAGCGTCGGATGCGTCCTGCTCCGGCGTTCGAAGACGTCCGTCAGATGCTCGACACGCAGGTCCGCCGTCAGGTTCTCGACAACCTGATTGATGAATGGCGCGAGCAGGCCGATGTCACGGTCTACGACATTAACGGCGAGCCGATTTCCAGCCCGGACGCTGATGAGGCTCCTGTAGGTGAGAGCGCAGATCCGGTTGCCGTTGAAGCTCCCGTGGAGGAGCCAACTCCCTCGGAGCCGGAAAACGTCGCGGAGTAGGGTAAACGAAGTGGTTCGAAGGCCGCCCCGTTGTTATGATGGGGCGGCCTTTTTATATCCGGGAAGGAAAAAATGAATCGGAAGTCCGGTTTCGTCTTCGTCGTTGCTGCCGCGCTGGTGGATCCGGACGGGTGCGTGCTTTTGGCACAGCGGCCTGCGGGAAAGGCGATGGGAGGACTTTGGGAATTCCCGGGCGGCAAGGTTCAAGTGGGTGAGACTCCAGAAGCGGCCCTTGTCCGCGAGCTGTCCGAAGAACTCGGAATTCGTGTGGAGACCTGCGATCTTCTTCCCTGCGGCTTTACGTCCTGGCGCTATCCCGAGTTTCATCTGTTTATGCCGTTGTTCCTGTGTCGCCTCTGGCATGGAGAGCCGCAGGCGCTGGAGCATGAGTCGCTCGCATGGGCACCGCTTCACGACTTGCGCTCGTGGTCCATGCCGGACGCCGATGTCCCGCTGATCAGCCAGATCGAGAAGCTCGCCTGATGTTTTCCTCGGTTTATGATTTCAAGACTTTCTACAACACCCATGCTGGCAGGGTGGTACGCAGGATCATTACGCACCGGATCCGGCAATGCTGGCCGGATGTCACGGGTTTAAGCGTGCTGGGATGCGGCTATGCGGCACCCTATATGCGCGCGCTGTCAGATTCGGCCGAGCGCTGTTTTCTTCAAATGCCGGCGGCTCTCGGCGCGCACGCGTGGCCGGCCGACTCACCAAATCTCGTCTGCATGGCGGAAGAGTCGGAGTTGCCGTTCGAGACGAATTCCATCGACCGGGTCCTTATGATCCACGGCCTTGAATATTCCGAGTTGATACGCCCGAACCTTGAGGAGATATGGCGCGTCTTGAAAAGCAACGGTCGCCTTGTCGTCATCGCTCCCAATCGTCTCGGGATGTGGGCGCGGGCTGAATGGTCACCGTTCGGGCATGGCCGACCGTTTTCGCAGGGACAACTTGCCAATCAGCTGCGGGACTGCTTGTTCGTACAGGAGCGGGCGTTTGAAATGCTGTTCATTCCGCCCGTTCGGATTTCGGTTGTCTTCCGCGCCGCAGGCGTTTGGGAGGGGGTTGGAAAGGCGGTTTATCCCGCGCTTGGCGGGTTGCACATGATCGAGGCAAGCAAGCAGCTCTATGCGCCAACCGGCAGCAAGGCCGAAGCCCGTGTGAAAATACGGGGGCGAGGTCTTCTGGCACCGAAACCTGCGGGTGCGCCGCGCGGTTTGCGTTTTCAGGAATAGAGCCCGAAAGGATCCTCCGGGTTGACCCCTTGCATGAACGGCTTGCGCCGGTCGACGTCCGTGATCTGGTAAACGGCGCCGATCCAGTTGGCGATCATCGCGCGCGCGCTGTCGGTCCATGTGTTGTCGAGTTTTTCGGCAAGCTCCTCTTCCGGGAAGGGGCCGGGGTCCTTACCAGCCTCGACGTCGGACTGATATCCAAGGACGAATTCTGCGGCCTCGGGATTAAAGTAGCTTTTTGGAAACGTAGGGTAGTCCGGTCGCCCGCCTTCGCGGAACACCTCGATCTCGCGCCGGTACTCTTTTAGCAGGGAAAACGTGTCGTATTCCGGGTGCCCTTGAAAGCAGACGAGACGAATTCCGTCGCGGCTGGTCGCCGCGTGGACGCCAGCCTCTTCGCTCTCTGCGACAATCGAAAGGCCAGCTTCCCGGAACTGCGACGCTGTAATCTGGTTGTGGCGGGCGTGCGGAGCGTTAAAGACCGTATTCATACAGCGCGCGAGCGGATGTCCCCGGTCGGCCACCCGGTGGGAAAAAATGCCGAAACACTTGTCGTCCTGCCATGAGGGCTCCTGCCCGTATTTGTACGTGACGGCGGCGTGGCTGGCGAGGCACGAACAGAGCGTAGACGTAACGTTCTGGTGCGACCATTCGAGCAGTTCGAGAAGCGGCTTCCAGTAGGACTTGTCGCTCACCTTCGGATTTGATTCTTCACTCGCGCCCGTGATGATGAGCGCGTCGAGCCCTTCGTCCATGATTGTTTCGAGAGGCTCGTAGTACTGGTTGAAATAGGCCTTCGCTTTGTCGCTGCGTTCGACGACCGGCAGGGTGAAGGGATGTATGTAGAACTGTGCAATTTTGTTGCTCTCGCCGACGAGACGGAAGAACTGGCGCTCTGCGGCTTCAAGCGCGGCGTCCGGCATCATGTTACAAAAACCGATGTGAAGTTCGCGAATGTCCTGGGTAAAGGCGCGGCCCTCCGGCAGGACGTCGCGGCCTTCGAGGCGGAGTCGCTCGAAGGTGGGCAAATCTGAATGCTGGACTAAAGGCATTGTTTGATTTCTTCTCGTTGGCGCTGTAAGTAGGAACGTTATAGCTGCAACGCGCCGAAGAAGTCCATGTCTAAGAAACTTGAAGAAATCCGACGGAAGATCGACACGCTGGATAACCAGATCCACGACTTGCTGATGCAGCGTGCGGAGCTTATCGTCGACGTCAGCGAAGAAAAGCGCAGGAGCCGCCTGCAAATCATTCAGCCTGCACGGGAAGCGGTCATGATCCGCAGGCTTCTGGGACGCCATGAAGGGAAATTGCCGCGCGCCGCGATTGTGAGGATATGGCGCGAGCTCGTAGGCGCTGTCTCGCTGTTGCAGACAGGGCTCAAAGTGGCGGTGTGCGCTCCGGAGGGCAAGCAGAATACATGGGATCAGGCGCGTGATTATTTCGGCAGCGTCCTGCCGATGACGCGCGTGTCGAATCCTCTCGCTGCCATCAGTATGGTCCGGGAGGAGGAAGTTACTTTTGCGGTGGTGCCGTGGCCGGTGGATGGCGACGAGAACCCGTGGTGGCATTATCTTGCGAGCGGTGGCGACAGACCGATGCGAATCGTTGTGCGCTTGCCGTACGGTGATGTACGAACCGAATCGCCGGATACTGAAAGCATGGCCCTCATCGTTGCGCGCATTACGTATGACGAGACCGGTGATGACCAGAGTTTCGTCGCCCTCGAAATCAGCCAGAGCATCAGCCGGGGCCGGGTCGTCGAGCAGGCTAACAAGGCCGGTTTCACGCCGGTTTCGATGTATTCCCGCAAGTGCCCGAACCACAGCATGCCGTCCCTGCATCTGCTCGTCGTAGACGGCTACGTCGCTCCGGATGATGCGCGCCTCAGGACTCTCCTCGACAAGCTTGAGGATCGCGATGGTCGCGCGACTTGTATCGGGGGCTATCCAAGACCACCGCTCTATGAAACGATCGACGACCTGACTGGCGCCAGGAAGCAGCAAGGCTAAGGGGCAATGTTCGAGCGAATTAGCATTATCGGCATGGGCCTTATTGGCTCTTCACTTGCTCGCGCGATCCGGGTGCATGGGCTCGGTCGGCGCGTTGTTTGCGTTGATCGCGACCCGGCTGTTTGTGAAACGGCCCTGCGTCTCAAAATTTGCGACGAGGCAACTGTGGATGCCGCCGAAGGCGTCCAGGAATCCGACCTCGTCGTTTTCGCTGTTCCCGTCGGGGCCTTCGCCGAAACGGCCCGCGTTGTCGGGCCCGTTCTGAAAGCTGGCGCCATCGTGACCGATGTGGGATCCGTAAAACAGGTCGCAGCAAACGCCATCGCTCCGCATCTTCCGGACAGCGTACACTTCGTCCCCGGCCACCCGATTGCCGGAACCGAGCAATCCGGTCCGGAATCCGGGTTCCACGAACTGTTCATCAATCGCTGGTGCGTTCTTACTCCGCTCCCCGAAACGGATATTCGCGCGGTTGAGAAAATAACGGCTTTTTGGGAGGCCTGCGGGTCGCGGATAGAGATCATGGACCCGCACCGCCATGATATCGTGCTCGCTATCACCTCGCACCTGCCGCACCTGATCGCGTACACCATCGTCGGCACGGCGACGGATCTCGAAGAGCATCTTCAGTCGGATGTCATCAAATTCTCGGCGTCGGGTTTTCGCGATTTTACCCGGATAGCGGCTTCGGACCCGGTTATGTGGCGCGACGTGTTTCTGACCAACAAGGACGCGGTCCTCGACGTGCTTCAGCGGTTCAACGAGGATTTGTCTATGCTTCAGCGCTCGATTCGCTGGCAGGACGGGCGGCAGCTGGAAAAATTCTTTACTCGCACCCGCAACATAAGGCGTCAGGTCATTGAGGCGGGGCAGGCGGATTACGTCTATCCGTCGAAGGGCGGGGCCATTCGATCGCGGGAAGGGACCCCACCCGTGCCGGACCAATCGTCAGCGTCCGGTCCTGAACAATCAGGTCGGCGGAAAGCATGAGTTCGCCGGTTTCTGGCGCGGGCTTGCTCGCTGCGGCGAGGAGCGCCCCGACCAGCATGACCTGATTCGGATTTATCAATCCCGCGTTTTTAAGCGTCTCGAGAAATTTCAGATGGCCGGTCATTTCGAGCGCGATACGTCCCTCCGGCTGAAGGTCCGGGTCGAGCCGGACAACGCCCTTGCCGGTGACCGCGAGATCCTCGCGCTTGATATCGAAGCCGGTAATGTCCAGCGTGCCGCCCGCTTCCTGCCATGCTTTCATGTGGGGCGCGGTGAGCTCGGCAGGAATATGTTCGGGAATGATGAAGGAGACGACCGCGCTCTTTAGCCGCCACAGGCCGTGCGGGTCGGACGGTTCAAGGAGGCGCGCGCCGCCGGGAAGGGTGACGAACACCTCCTGTCCGGGCATGAAGAAGCCTTCGGCGACAAGCAGGGGGACTTCAACATTCAGGCCAAATCCGCGCAGCCCTCCGGAAAACCGGACCTCGTGCGGGCCGGGGAAGCCGCCGACCGAGACGGGCGCACCATAAACGTCGTACCCGTCGCTGGCCACAGACGCGCGAAGGCTCTCCGCCTGATCCCGTATTTCCCGCGCCGCTATCCACCAGAAGACCGACCAGAAGAGGGCAAGGAGGACGAGGACCGGGACAAGGATGGCGGCGACGACCGCAGATTTTGATTTGATGCTCATTCTTAAAACAACCCGGCGGTACAATAAACGATCCGTCAGAAGAAACGTAATGCAATTCAACGGTAAAGAAAACGGGTGAACAGAAATAATCCGGCCCGGGGGCAGACCGCCTCTCCCTCTCACTGCGGACCTGTGTTCAAGCGATTGCCGTGAGGGAGAGGGACGACAGCTGGGGAGTTACGCTCTTTTGACGCTTCAGCGCCCCTCCGCCCTAAGCCGAAATGCCCAGCGCGCCTCATCGTGAAGCGCGTTCGAGGCGGTTTCGAGCGCGGTTTCGAGTTCGCGGATCGTGTCAGCCGGACGCCTGCCCGGGGGAATTGGCGGCAGAAACTCGAACACGACGGTGCCGGCCGGTTTGTTCCAGCCGCGGCGCGGCCAGAATAGTCCGCTGTTCAGCGCGAGCGGAACGATGGGCAGGCCAGTCGCTTCCTGAATGCGGGCGACGCCCATCTTGTAGGGGCGGTCTTTGGGTGTTTGATGCGGCCAGACGCGGGTGCCTTGCGGGAAGATGACTATCGGACGGCCTTGCTCCATGACCGTCTTCGCGCCTTCGACGACCTGCGCCATGGCTTCCCGTCCGGCGGAACGATCGATGGCGATGGGTTTGATCGCGCCAAGAAAACGCCCCCAGAGAGGAATCCTCAGGAGTTCTTGCTTCAGGACGATGGCGGGGTCCTGAAACAGGATGTGCAGCTTGAGCGTCTCGAATTGCGACTCGTGTTTGGCTGCAATGATGCAGGGTCCGTTTTCCGGAAGATGGTGCGACCCCCGGATTTCATAGCGCAGGCCGAGAATCGAGCGCTCGAGCCAAACAACCGAGCGTACCCAGAAACGAACGATTCCAAGCATCTTTTCCCGGGAAAGGAAAAACAGAGACGGATACAACAGGATACTGAGAACCGCGCTCCAGAGGACAAAAACAATATTGAAGATGCTTGAACGAAAAAAAGTCGTCATTGGATTTTCGTGAAGGTCGGGGTAAGGGCAAGGCGCTGGCGTACCCATGTCAAGAGGGTCTTGTGGTATTCCCGGAATGCGAGGGACCAGAAAGGCGCACTCCAGGTCTCCAGCCGCTCTGGCAGGACCGGGTGGCGTATGATCTCTATGTCGGGCATGGCCTCGCTGAATTCCAGCAGCGAGCGGCGCATATGGTAATTCGAGGTTACGAGCCGGATCGATTTGATCTCGTTCTCCTCAAGCCAGCGGCGGGTTTCGGACGCGTTGTCCATTGTATTGCTCGCCGAGTGGCCGAGCGTCAGGCAGCAATCCGGCAGGTCGATGGATCCTTTCCACATTGCCTTGATCGAATCGACGTCGACGCTTTCATGGACCCCGGATATGAAAAGGTGCGGGGCGCTTCCGGTCGCGAAAAGGCGAAGGCCTTCCTCAATCCGGTTCGCGCCGCCCGTGAGGACGACGACCGCGTCGGTTCTTCCGGCCAGATCGTCGGGACGCGCCGACGCCGCATCAACTGCGAATGCGCCGAAACCGAGAAGCCAGCCAAGAACCGCGAACAATAGAAACGCTCCTGCCGATCGAAAAAAAATCTTCATCTCAATACCGTCTTGACTACGGCATTCGAACCAGTGCACGCATGACCGTGAACCGCGCTGTAAGCGTGGCAATGAGCGCGATAGCCAGAGGCATCGCCATAAGAGCAGCGATCTGCAGCACGTGAAGACGGAAATCCGGCAGCAGAACAACATCCATCTCGCCACCAATCCAGTCGACAATCATCAGTCCCGCGAAAGCGGCGAGCGTGCCCGCGATGCCACCTTTCAGCGCCAGAAGCAGCGAGTGGCGCTGGAATTGGCGGGTAATGTACTCGTCGCTTGCGCCCATCAGGTGGAGCAGTTCAACCTCGGCCTTGTGCATCGCCATCCGCGCCCTCACCGCTCCGGCGACGGCGGTCACGGTCGTAATGCTGATGATGAGGGCGAGAAGAAAGGCTGCGAAGTGCAGGGACCGTGTGAACCGGAGGAGGTCGCCGAGCCATGCTTCGTGCGCGTCGAGGCGCGAGGCGGCATCAATGGCTGAAATTCGTTCTGAAAGACCCTTGATGACAGCCGCGTCCGCATCAATCAGTTCGACGGAGATCAGACCCGGAACCGGTATCTCGGCAAGAGACAGATCTTCGCCGAGCCATGGCGCGACGAGCGCCAAAACATCTTCGCTCTTGAGAATTTCCGTTTGCGCGATGGCCGGGTGGTTGCCGAGCAGGCTCTTCATTCGCCCGGCAACGGCCTGAATTTCCGCCAGGCTGCGTGTTTCCCCTTCGGAGTTCGTAGCCGGGATTTCGATGGTCACCTTGTTCTCCAGCCCTGAGGACCAGCGGCTGGTCATCGCTCCGAGCACGAAAGACGACGAAAGCGCAAGCATCGCAAGGAACGTCATCAGCAGGACCAGCAGGATCAGGAAGCCGGATCCTGCGCCCCTGTCGAGTGGAATGTCGTAGGTCCGGCTGCGCGCGCTGCCGAGCATCTTCTCGCGGAAGAGTCGCCTCATTTTCCGGTCACCTCCTCGATCTTGCGCCGAACCCAGCTTTTTGGCTCGACGATGGAAAGCCGTCCGGAATCGAGTATGAGACGCTTGTGCGCGAAACGCTCAATCATGGACTCGTTGTGGGTGGCGATAACGATAGTCGTGCCCATCCGGTTTAGTTGCTCGAACAGATTCATCAGGCGAAAGCCGATCTCGTCATCGAGGTTTCCGGTCGGCTCGTCGGCGAGAAGCATGCGCGGACGCGTGATTACGGCGCGCGCGATGGCGATCCGCTGCTGCTGGCCGCCGGACATCGTGCTGGGCAGTGAATGCATGTGATCTCCGAGTCCGACCCATTCGAGCAGCTCGTGCACGTTGGCGCGTATCTCTTTCTCTGGCTTTCCCTGAATGCGGAGCGGCAGGGCGACGTTGTCGAACGCCGACAGGTTGTTCAGCAGCCTGAAATCCTGAAAGACGACGCCGATGCGCCGCCGGATCGCCGTGAGCTGTTTCCGTCCGAGCTGGGCGATGTTCTGGTCGAACATCGACACAATTCCGCGAGTCGGCATTCGACCAATGAACAGGAGCGACATGAGTGAACTTTTCCCGGCTCCCGATGGCCCGCTCAGGAAATGGAACGAACCGGGCTCAAGCGTGAAGGACACATCGCTGAGCACTTCCGGACCGATTCCGTAACGCAGACCGACATGTTCGAACTTAATCAATTACTCTTCTCCAGGGCGCGGCGGGTTGTGTTTCGGAACGTCGCGCGGCTTCTGTTTGTCGAGGATGGACTGGATTGCCTCGGCGCGCAAGGTTGCGTTGCCGATTTTGTCGACCGTGGCGGCGGCATCACCAAAAGCTCCGCGCTTCGCGAATACCTCCGAGACAATCCGGAACGTCTTGTCGCGGAATGGCTCGCTGTCGATACGGCCTATGCTGTCCATGGCGGTCGCGAAGTCGCCGCGCTCAGCCTGGATTTCGGCGCTTTCAGAAAAAGCCTTGTTGCGGAGGGCTGAATTCTCCATGGAAGACGCTGTCCTGGTTGCCGCATCGTCGTCGCCAGCGAAGGCCTGAGCCATTGCGATATAGGTGAGCGCGATTGCATGCGAGGCGTCGTGCCCGATCTTTGCGGCTTCGGCGTGCAACTGGCTCCAGAGCGCTTCGCGCTGCTCCGCGGGCAGCCGGATATCAGAGGCCGCCATGCCGATTCCGCGTATGGTCATGGCCTTCGTATCGGGGTTCTCGATTCGGGCGATGAGGGAAATCGCCTCGTCCATCCTCCCATCGAAAGCAAGCGTTTTGGCGTATTCGCGTAAAGCCTTATCGCGCCAGGCCGTTTCGCCGATGGCGGAAATGGATTCGTTCAACTGGTTCAGAAGGCAGGCCCGGTCACCGCCCGGACATGGGGCAGCTTCGGCGCGGGGCAGACACGCCAGAAAGGCAAAGATGAGTGCAAGGCGTCGCAAAAACATGCTAAACAGGATTCCGCGCATTATAGTCTTTGTATTAGAATAATGAATTGCGGCCCGTTACTGAAGCCATAAACCGCCATGATCCTGACCTGTCCCAACTGTTCTGTGCGTTATCTGCTCGACGCGCAAGTTCTCGCGCCCGACGGTCGTCTCGTGCGCTGCTCGGCGTGCCAGAACGTCTGGCATCAGGAGCCGGACGAGGATTTCGAGGAATTCGACACGCCGAAGGCGGCTTCGGGCGACGACGATTTTGAGTTCGTTCCCGCAGGCGTAAGGCCGCAGCCGGGAGACTTCGATGGCCCGATACTTTCCGGGAATGCGAATCTTATGCCGATCGTAACCGGTATTGCGGCGGCGTCGTTTTTGTTCCTTGCTCTTGCGACCGTGCTTGCGATGAGTCGGAACACAGTGGTGGATGCATGGCCTCCTTCTGCGCTCCTGTTCGAGACGCTTGGGTTTGAGATGAGCGTGCCGGGCGAAGAGCTCATTTTCGATCGCGTGAAGGCGGAGACGGCGTGGGACGAGCGTGGCAACGAAATTCTGTACGTCGAGGGCCGGATTATAAACCGATATGAACGGGACGTTGCGTTGCCGCGCATGGTGGCGTCGTCCCTTGACGCGGGCGGCAAGCCGGTTGCGCAATGGGTGGTTCCGCCGCCGGTTCCGGGCCTTGCTGCAGAACAGAACCTTACCTTTTCGACGAGTTACCCGGTCGGGAACGGAGATGTACGGCAGGTGCGGGTTTCGATGGTCATGCCAGACATCAGAACTGACGCAACAGGCGGCGGAAATAGTCCAGTTCCATCTCCGGGCGGGAAAAATCGCCCGATCGCTGACGCAGGATCCGCAAAATCTCCTCCAGCCGCTCCCGATCCTGCTCATCCGGAATCCGGACATTAGATCCGAAGAAGTTTCGGTTCCCTTCCGACGGGCTGATGGGGCGACCGAGGGGATCGAGGTTGCTTCCGCCTCCAAAACTCATGCCGATCATCTGCTGCATGCGAGCCGCCATCTGTTGATTCATATCCTCCATGGCGTCCTGGAGGTTTTCGAGGGCGCGCTCCTGATGGGGAATGGAACTGATCGGATCGTTGTCGGCGAGGGCGGCGGATGAGGCGCGCATCTCGAACTCGGCGGCCGCCATGCCATCCGGAATCTCATTGAGGATCTCGCCAGCCTCCCGCATGAGCTGGCCGAGTACGAGCCGCAGGGCTTCCTGTTCGGTGCGACCGGCCTGATTGTCTGCGTGGTGGCCCGGTTGGGGTGCGGGTAAGGGGGGCGGCGGCAGCTTCCCTGGCGCGATCGGCCCGCGGATCGTCGGTTCCGGCACAATCCATTCGCCATAACTCGGCAACGGGCGGGCACGCTCGCGTGTCTGGTCGAGAAGTTCCTGCTGCTTCTGGACGAGTTCCTGAAGTTCATTATGGCCCTCGTTCATGAACTGGATCTCCGGAGGCAATTCGGCCATGCGGGAAGGGTCGAGCATGTCCATCATCTTCCGGATTTTCGAAAGCATCTCCTGCGCCGTGTGCATGTCGCCAGAAAGAGCTTCGGCCCGGAGCTGGTCGAGAAAGGCCTTGAGCGAGAGCGGGTCGATGACCTGTCCCATGGCTTCGGGCGGAAGCATCAGGACGGGCTGGCCGTCAGCCCCGCGCTTGTTCAACTCTGCTGCAAGCTCCTGCATATATCGGGCGAGAGCCTGCTGCAGGGCGTCCATTTTTTGAGCGATCTCGGCTTGGCCCGCGTCGGGGTCCGTGAGGGCCTGCTCGAGTTCCTTTTGAGCGTTGCGCAGGGCCTGCATTGCAAGACTGAGACCTCCGTCCTCAAGCCTCAGGGCCGTTTCCCAAAGCAGGGCGATAACCGCCCGCGCCGTGTCTTCCGACTGAGCATAGGAAAGGCGGGATGCGGCCGAGCGAAGCGCGAGATAGACCACAGGGTCGCCATCGAACGTTTGCGGTTGACGCAGCAACTCCTCAAGCCCGATGGCCACCTGTTGCGCATTGAAGACCGGAAGCCAGGCAAGTTGTTTGCGCATTTCGATCAGGATCGCGGCAACCGGATGACGAAACGTGCGTTCCGGCAGGATCGTTCTGTAAGTCAGCGGATCTGACTTCTGTCCCGTACCGTCAACGGCGACAAGGGTCATGACGACGGGAAGGCCGACCCATGTATGACCCGTCAGGTCGTAGACGGGCCGGGTTTCGAGCGTTTCTCCGCCCGGACTCATAATAAGCCGCCGGTCCTGAAACGGCTCGCCAAGCGGCGCATCCTCGACCACGGAGTCAAGCTCGATATCGAGAACGAGGTCCTTGACGCCGTAATCGTCATAAAGCCTGACGGGAACGCCAATGCTGCCCTCCGGGGTGATCTCGAGCTTGTCCGCTTCGTCGATCGTCGGCGGCAGGTCGGATACATAGACGTACGGAAGCCGGGCTCGTGTCATGAACAGTTGTCGAACGACCATCGAATCGCCGGGCAGAACCGGTGTCTCGAGGCCGTACGTTCCGGAGGCAAGCTCCTTCATGGGGAATGAGTGCCCGCCGATGACAAATTTCGGTGTCGGCGGCCCCCCGGTCACGGAAACCCTAATGCGACTGCCCTTGGGAATGGACAGCGGAGACGAATCCTTGCCGAAAGAGCTGATAACGGCTTCGGAAAGCCCGGTATATTCAGGCGGCGTAATGCGCAGGACGATGCGCGGACTGTCGTCAGGACTGTTCCCGGCTAAAGAAACCGGGAACAGTCCGTGGGCCAGTCGCTGTTTCCAGAGGGGGCCGGCAACGGCGACCCCGAGGATCAGGACGAGAAGTGAGAGATAGCGAAGCGCGTGCGGGTCGAGATGGGGCATGAGAGGCTTCAGGCTGGTGCCGCGCGCGTGCGAAGAGGCATCCGCGAGCCACCTCCCGCGCTGTTGCCAGATCTGCCGGGCTGCGTCGTTCCCGCGGTTTGCGAGACTGTCCTCGAGCGACGTCAGAGGCCGGTGCCGGAGGCCCGAATCGCATTCGATACGTCGCCGTACGTCTGGCTTGCCGGGAATGCGCAGGGTCGGGAGGCCCGAAGCGAGGAAAATCGTAAGACCAGCGAGGAAGACGAGCGCCGACACGATTTCTCCGCCGGCACCCAGGATCGCGGGTAGGCCCAACAGCCAGAGCCCGCAAAAAAACGCCGTCCATGCGAACGGTCGCCACAGCGCCCTGCCGAGGGATTCGAATAGAATCACGATGTACGCTTGCCGCTCAAGGCGGGCAAGGCGGCGCTCGATCATCCGGATTTCGCTCTCCTCGGAGAAAGTCATGTATGCAAATTATGGCGGTTATGAATTATAGCCAGTCCGGAATGATATCCTGATCGAGCAGCGACTGTACATCCTGCCGGTTGCGAATGATCGCGAACCTGTCCCCGTCAACAAGGACCTCGGGCGGAAGAGGGCGCGTGTTATAGTTCGAACTCATCGTCGCCCCGTATGCGCCCGCGCTCATGATCGCAACGAGATCTCCGCTTTCAAGGGGAGGAAGCGTGCGCTGCACCGCAAAGGTATCGCCTGTCTCGCAAACGGGACCGACGACGTCGCAGGGTCGCTCTTCTCCCTGACGCGGCAAAACGGGCACGATTCCGTGCCATGAATCGTACAGCGCCGGCCGGATCAGGTCGTTCATACCGGCGTCGAGAACGGCGAAACGCCGCCCGCCGCTTTCCTTTACGTAAAGCATACGCGAAACCAGGGCGCCCGCGTTTCCGACGATAAAGCGTCCCGGTTCGACCACAAGGGAGACGCCAAGGTTCCCGACGGTTTGTGCGATGATCGCCCCATAGGTCGAAAGGTCGGGCGCGCTCTGCTTTTCGGCGTCATAGACGATGCCGAGTCCTCCTCCGAGGTCGATGGTGTCCATCGGATACCCAGCCCTGATGAGTGAGCGGGCGAGATCGGCCAGACGTTCATAGGAGGTACGGTAATGCTCGACCCGTGTAATTTGCGAGCCAATGTGGACGTGCAGACCCCGCATGCCGAGATTCGGGTTGCCGGAAGCGGCGGCGTATAGACGCTCGACGTCCGAGCGCAAAAGGCCGAATTTGTCTTCGGCCCGCCCTGTCGTCGTCTTGTGATGGGCTTCGGCGTCGACGTCGGGATTGAAGCGCAGCGCTACGTTCGCACGCTGACCGGCGTTTTTCGCGAGCGATGCGATTCGTCCGAGTTCGTACTCCGATTCCACGTTGAACTGGCGAATACCGTGACGGATGCCGAGCTCAATTTCCTCGTCGCTCTTGCTGACTCCGGAAAATACGATTTTTTCGGCGGGCATTCCGGCGGCAAGGCATCGCCGCAATTCTCCTCCCGAAACAATGTCGCCGCCCGCGCCAAGTCCGGCAAGAAGCCTGAGGACGGCGAGATTGCTGTTGGCCTTGCATGCGTACGCAATCAATGGCGGTTCCGCGAGCACAGCACCAAGTGCCACTCCAAGATCGGCGAACTGGCTCCGTATCGCGCTCGCCGAGTAAATATAAGCGGGGGTCCCAACAGCAGCGACGATCTCAGCGGCCGGTATGCCATCAATCCAAAGATCGCCATCGGGGCGGGAAAAGCCGCAAGTCATAACCTGAATTCTCGCTCTGGTCCCGGTACTGTCGATGGATCAGGGTACGTGCGGGGGAAAGCTGAGTCCTCGGCGCCCGGAGGGGACTCAAGGCCTCCCGGCTTTACGCCGCAGCCGCCAAGCAGGAGCGGGAAAATCAGCAATGGCATTGTCAATATCATCTTCATGGCGCCATCATTAGCACGCTTGCTTCAGGCGACCAAGAATTTGTGTTAGAGTAGGCGTCCGCCACGGTCGATCCTGCCGTGTGCCCACTGCCAGCACATAACAAGTTTTCTTAACCTTCCCGTGGGACAATAGGCCGAGAGTATCGTAATGGCGAGCAACGACGGCGAACATAACTCCGGTCCGATGACGCAGGACCAACTGGATGCGATGATCCGCCTTCACGGGCGCTTTCTCGAGGGGCGTCTCGGCGGTCGCCGCGCGGTTCTGCGGAATACGGATCTCGACGGACTTTCGGTACGCGGCCAGGATCTTCGGCAATCTGACTTTACCGGATGCCGGATGACGAACATGGACATGGTGGGTGCGAACTTTCAGGAAGCTTCTCTTTACGCCGTGGATCTGACGAATTCCGACCTGAACAATACGATATTCATTCGCTGTGATCTGCGCGGTGCGCGAATTGAAAGCGCGAATCTGAAGGGCGCGAATCTTGATTCTGCTGATCTGCGAGTCGGTGGCATTTCGAGGGATGGCTCATACGATAGCGGGCAGTCCGTTAATTTCCGTGGCGCGAATCTGTCAGGCGCGAAGCTCTCCGGTACGCTCGCCAGCAAGGCCGATTTTCGTGATGCGATCATGGCAGGCATCAATATGAGCCGTGCGGATCTGCGCGGTGCCCAGCTTGAAGGCGCGGACCTGACTGACGCCGAACTTGACGATGCACAACTGTCTGGGGCGTCTCTGAAGTCCGCGATTTTGACAGGCGTCGATTTGAGCCGCATCACCATCACAAACGTCGATATCAGCGGCGCGATTACCGATGATAATATCGGCTCATCGATTTCCGAACTCGGCAAACCGCTTGCGCAGTTGATAGAGGACCACCGAGCGTGGGTGGAGTCGGTTGGCGCAAGGGGCCAGCAACTCGATCTTTCCAATTACGACCTGCGTCCGCTCAGGACCCTGAAAGGGGAGCGGCTTACGGCGATCAAGGCCGTGGGAGCCAAATTCTTTGGAATGAACATGTACAAGGTTCAACTTCAGAGCGCGACGCTCGATGGAAGCGATTTCCGAAGCTGCGACCTCGAGCAAGCCGACTTTCGCGGTACGAGCCTCAAGGGCGCGATGCTCAGTCACGCCACGCTGCGCGGCGCGGACTTCTCGCCTCTGATGTTCGGGGGCGGGGGAGGGACGAAGCGTTTCAGCCCTTGCAATCTCGACGATTGCGTCATGCGCTATGCCGACCTCAAAGGGGCACAGCTAAAGAGCGCGACGTTCCGCAACGCGGATATATCTTTCACTGATTTTACCGGAGCCGATCTGCGCGGCTGCGATTTTACGGGCGCAAAAACCGAAAACACGGTTTTCGAGGGTGCCAATATGGAAGGGGCGGAACTGCACGAGGAAGATCGCCCTGTGTTCCGTTTCCGGGCCCGCGACGACGACGAATCCGAAGCGGTTTAAAGCTTCTCGAGAATGTCCGGCACGGCCTTGAAAAGATCCTCGACGAGTCCGTAATCGGCCACCTCGAAAATTGGCGCTTCCTCGTCCTTGTTGATGGCGACGATCACCTTTGAGTCCTTCATTCCGGCCAGGTGCTGGATTGCGCCGGATATCCCGATGGCGATGTAAAGCTCCGGGGCGACGATCTTTCCGGTCTGGCCGACCTGGTAGTCGTTGGGAACGAAACCCGCATCGACCGCAGCGCGGGAGGCTCCGACGGCCGCGCCCAGCCTGTCAGCGAGTTGCTCGATCAAAGAAAAGTTTTCCGCCGAGCCGACGCCGCGACCGCCAGAGACGACGATTCCGGCGGTTCCGAGCTCCGGCCGATCAGATTCGGATAACTCGGCTTTCACAAAGCGGGACAGGCCCGCGTCGCTTGTTGCGTCAATATTCTCGATCACGGCATTCCCCCCGCCCGCCGCGGCCGGGTCGAAAGCCGTAGAGCGAATAGTGAGCAGAATCCTCGCGTCTTTCGAGCGAACCGTTGCGATGGCGTTTCCAGCGTAAATCGGTCGCTCGAACGTATCAGGAGCGACGATGGCGGTGACGTCGGAGATCATCTGGACATCAAGAAGCCCGGCTGCCCGGGGCAGGATGTTTTTGCCGAAGGTCGTGGCCGGGGCGAGGATGTGGGTGTACTCAGAGGCAAGCCGGGCGATGAGCGGGGCGAGGTTCTCGGCGACCGGGTGCTCGTATGCAGGGGAATCGGCCTTCAGGACCTTCCGGACGCCCGCTGCCATCGCAGCTTCTTCCGCGACAGACCCGCCGTCATTTGCCGCAACGAGAAAGTCGATATCGCCTCCGATTTTCTGCGCCGCCGTGAGGCAGTTGAGGGTTGCGGGGGCGAGCGTAACATTGTCGTGTTCGGCAATGACAAGAGTACTCATGACAGGACCTTTGCTTCAGTTTTAAGCTTATGAATCAGTTCGTCGACGCTGGCAACCTTGACCCCCGCCTTGCGCCGGGCTGGCTCGCGAACCTTGAGTGTTTCAAGGCGCGGGGAGAAATCTGCGTCGAGATCCCCGGGTTTCAGCACGTCGAGCGGTTTCTTCTTGGCCTTCATGATATTTGGCAAAGAGGCATATCGTGGTTCGTTCAGGCGAAGGTCGGTCGTGACGATCGCGGGCAGGGGTAGCAAGAGGGTCTCAAGGCCCCCGTCGACCTCGCGGGTAATGGTGGCCTGGCCGGATTCAAGCTGAAGTTTCGAGGCGAAGGTACCTTGCGCCCATCCCAGCAGTGCCGCAAGCATCTGGCCGGTTTGGTTGAAATCGTCGTCGATGGCCTGCTTGCCCATGATTACGAGGTCGGGCCGTTCTCTCTCGACCAGTGCTTTGAGGCATTTCGCAACTGCGAGCGGTTCAGGTGCGATGTCGGTTTCCACGAGAATGCCCCGGTCGGCACCGATCGCCATTGCTGTGCGAAGCTGTTCCTGCGCTTTCGTAACGCCGATGGTCACGGCGACGACCTCGTCCGCCTTTCCGGATTCTTTCAGGCGCACGGCCTCCTCAATCGCGATTTCGTCGAACGGATTGACCGACATTTTGACATTGGCTGTATCGACGCCGCTTTCGTCAGCCTTGACGTGGACCTTGACGTTGTAATCGACGACCCGCTTTATCGGGACAAGAATTTTCATGGCGCTTGCACTCCGCTGACCCTTGAACTAGTAACGAGTAACCCAAAACCAGACCAGGCAGGAAAGCCCGGACCCTCAGGTTAGCAAAGATGTCATTCCTTCAAAAGATCAAAGAGCTGAATCAGTTCGACCGGAGCGCGTTTGTAGCCTTTTCCGTTGCCGGGCAAGCTGTCGGCGCAATTCGCCGCGATAATGTCGACTTCCTGCGCGCGTTTCCGGATGTGTTCACGGTGGATGAAGCAGGCGTTCGCCTGTCCGATAAACTTGCCGGTCCCGCCGGCAGAACGGAGGCCGTCGCAGGTGTACTCGACGTGCTTGCCGGGCAGGGCGCGTTTGCCTATCCGCTGAAAGGAGAGCTTTTCCCAGTGGTCGAGGCCTGGGGGCAGGAGCCTTTGCTCTCAATCGACCGCGCTGTTACGCCGTTCTTTGGCCTTCTCGTATTTGGTGTTCACGTGAACGGCTTTGTCCGCAACTCTTCCGGCCTCGAAATGTGGCTCGGGCGGCGGGGCCCCGGCGTCAAAGTCTGGTCCGGATGCTTTGACCAGATGGTAGCGGGGGGGCAGCCTGTCGGAATCAGTCTCGAGGACAACGTCGTCAAGGAGGGTATGGAAGAGGCCCGGCTCCCTCCGGACCTGATGCGGCAGGCGATTCCTTGCGGTCAGATTACGTACACGATGCGAATGAAGGAAGGTGTACGCCGGGATACGATCTTCGTTTACGATCTTGAACTGCCGGAATCGGTCGCTCCTGTGGCCGATGGTGCCGAAGTCGGCGAGTTCGTCCGGTTGCCGGTTGGGGATGTGGCCCGCATGGTGCGCGATGAGGATGCGTTCAAGCCGAATTGCAATCTGGTCGTCATCGATTTTCTGCTCCGGCACGGCTTCCTGACGCCGGAGAACGAGCCGGAGTATCAGGACATCCGGGACGCTCTGCGCGGCTCTGTTTCTTTGTGAAAACCATAACGTAATTGACGTCGAGATCGGTGTCAGAAACAACGAACTCCTGCTGAAAGGGATTGTAGACGATTCCCTTGATGTCAAGTTGGGCAAGTCCCGCAGAGCGTGCGGACCGGGCAAGTTCTGACGGGCGCAGAAATTTTTTCCAGTTGTGCGTCCCACGAGGCACCCATCGCAAAATATACTCAGCGGCCACGACACCCAGGGCGAAAGACTTCGGTGTACGGTTGAGGGTGGAGAAGACCACGCAGCCGCCGGGCTTGCAGAGGGTTGCGCAGATGTTGACGAACAGCGGAACGTCGCGGACATGTTCAACGATCTCAAGGGCTAGGACGGCGTCAAAGGACCCCGGTGTTTCGGTGGCGACATCCTCGGCTGTTGTTGCGCGGTAATCGATGGAAAGAAATTGTTCCCGTGCGTGGTCCTGTGCGACGGCGATGGCGCTGGCGTCCGCATCAAGGCCGGTAACGGAGCCACCAAGACGGGCAAGTGGCTCGCTTACCAGGCCGCCGCCACAGCCGATATCGAGGATTCGGATGCCCGAAAGCGGTTTGTCCAGGACTTCCTCTCGTCCGAAGTGGCGCTTCAGAGTGTCGCGGAGGAAGGCGATGCGAGCAGGATTGACGCGGTGAAGGGAAGCGTAGGGGCCGCATTCGTCCCACCAGTGCCCGGAATCGCGCGCGAAGCGGTAGATTTCGCTTTTTTCGACGGTTGTAGACATGCGAGGTGCCTTTCTGTAAGAATCCAGGTCGCCGGTGCGTAACTATGTAGTACATCCGGCGGGGAAAGGCTACACAGCAAGGGGCAGTCGGTTCGCAGATGACAAGGATCGTAGCGAAGTTCGGGGGCACGTCGGTTGCGGATATCGAGCGGATCGAGGCTGCGGCGGACAAGGTCGCCCGTGAATACAAGAACGGCCACAATATCGCCGTCGTCGTCTCTGCGATGGCGGGCGTAACCAACCAACTCGTTGGCTATTGCGGGGCTATTTCGCCGATGTTCGACGCGCGCGAGTACGACACCGTCGTCTCGAGCGGCGAGCAGGTGACGGCGGGTCTCATGGCGCTTGCTCTGCAAAAGCGCGGAATCACGTCCCGCTCGTGGCTTGGCTGGCAGGTTCCGATCCGAACGGACGACATACACGGCAAGGCACGCATTCTCGATATCGAGGCGAATGAGTTCGAAAAGCGCTTTACCGAGGGCGAAGTGCCGGTTCTTGCGGGTTTTCAGGGGATTACCACCAAACGAAACAGGATTTCAACGCTTGGCCGCGGCGGGTCGGACACGACCGCCGTCGCGCTGGCGGCGGCGATCAGGGCGGAGCGATGCGACATTTATACCGATGTGGACGGGGTCTATACGACGGACCCGCGCATCGTGCCTCGTGCCCGCAAAATACATAAAATTTCTTATGAGGAAATGCTCGAGCTGGCCTCCAGCGGGGCCAAGGTCCTGCAAACGCGATCCGTCGAGATGGCGTTCAAGCGCGACGTGCCGGTACAGGTGCTGTCGAGCTTCGACGACCATATCGGGAGCGAATTTCCCGGAACCCTTGTGACGAGAGAGGAAGACATCGTGGAAAAGGAAGTTGTCAACGGGATTGCTTATTCCCGCGACGAGGCGAAGATTACGCTGCTGGCCGTCCCGGACGTACCCGGAATTGCGGCCAGGGTGTTCGGTCCGTTGTCCGAAGCGAGCGTCAACGTCGACATGATTGTCCAGAACGTCTCGGCGGACGGCCAGAAAACGGACCTGACCTTCACGGTTCCGCGCGGCGATATGATCAAGGCTCTCAAGGCACTTGAGAAGTCCGGTATCGGTTCCGATCACATACGGACGGACGACAAGGTTTGCAAGGTGTCGGTGGTCGGTATCGGTATGAGCTCGCACGCCGGTGTCGCGCAGGCGATGTTCAAGGCCCTGTCCGAGAAGGGTATCAATATTCAGGTTATTTCAACATCCGAAATTAAGATTTCCGTTCTGATCGGCGAAGAGTATACTGAGCTCGCGGTGCGCACCCTTCACGATGCCTATGGTCTCGAGAAAAAGTAGGTGCCGCCGAACGTGGTAACCGCGAGATTTCGAACAGGCAGGGATGGACGAACCGGTACCGGCACAAAAACACTTCGAGTATTATACCGATATGCCCGTCGGCGAGATTCTGCGCCGTGCGCGACTTCATTACGGCCAGACGCTTGAGGATATAGAACGTGCTCTTCGCATCAGGGCGGTTCAACTCGAAGCCATCGAAACCGGTAATGTCGAGAGACTGCCCGGTCGGGTCTACGCGATCGGCTTCGTACGATCCTACTCGGAATATCTTGGTCTTGACGGCGACCAGATGGTCCAGCTTTTCAAAAGCCAGTCGCTGGACGCCAAAGCCGCTCCGGAGCTGCATTTCCCCGCGCCCGCTTCCGAGAGCAAGATTCCGGGGCCATGGGTAATTGCGTCCTCGATCGCCGGTCTGGTCCTCGTGTTCGTGCTCTGGTCGTTTCTGAGCGGAGGCAAGGGCGAGCCTGAAACGAGTGTGCCGCCTGTGCCGCAGGAAGTCCGTGCACAGGTTTCCGATTTGCCGGCAGTCGATCCGAACGCAATCCGGATGACGCATGGCGACCCGGTCTCTTCGCAGGTCGAGGACCCGGCGGTCGCTCCCGAGCAGCCCGTGCCTCAGGTCGAGGAGCCGCCCGCCGAACCGGAAGCTGCAGATGTTCCTCCGATCGATCCGGAGCACCGCGTTATCATCGAAGTGACGGAACGAAGTTGGGTTGAAATTCGCGACCGGCAGGGCAGGATCATTCTTTCCCGCGTTTTGCCCGCCGGAAACTCCTATTTCGTCCCGCGTGACCGGGAAGATTTGTTGCTTGCCACCGGTAATGCGGGGGGGCTGGTAGTTACAGTGGATGGCGAGCCAATGCCTTCCTTTGGTCAGGCGGGCGAAGTCCGGCGCAATATCCCGCTGAGCGCTGACGCGCTGAAAAACATGCTTGAAATGCAGCGCCGTTAGGTTCATTTACTTAACACCATGTCACAGGACCACACAGCACACCGGCCCTGGCGGGCCATTGAGCGCCGGAAAAGCCGGAAAATTTTTGTTGGCAGCGTTCCAGTCGGGGGGGATGCACCGATTACCGTGCAATCTATGACCAACACGCTCACGACGGATGTGCGGGCAACGATCGCGCAGATTCATGCGCTGGAGGCGGCTGGAGTCGACATCGTCCGCGTGTCCTGTCCCGACGGGGAATCGTCGTCGGCGCTTAAGGAGATTGTTCCGGCGGTGAACGTGCCCGTCGTCGCGGACATCCACTTTCATTACAAACGCGCCATCGAAGCGGCGGAAAACGGCGCTGCCTGCCTGCGGATCAATCCCGGCAATATCGGTAGCGAGGCGCGGGTGCGCGAAGTCATCAAAGCCGCGAAGGACCACAATTGTTCCGTACGCATCGGCGTGAACGCCGGGTCTCTCGAACGGGATCTGCTGGAACGCTATGGTGAGCCATGTCCGGAGGCGATGGTCGAGTCGGCGCTGCGCCATATCCGCATTTTGGAAGACAACGACTTCTTCAATTTCAAGATATCCTGCAAAGCCTCGGACGTATTTCTGGCCGTGGCCGCGTATATGCAACTTGCGGACGCTTGCGATTACCCGCTGCATCTCGGGATCACCGAGGCGGGGGGGAGACGTACGGGCACGATCAAATCCGCCGTCGGCATGGGCAACCTGCTCTGGGCCGGGATCGGCGACACGATCCGCGTCTCGCTTTCCGACGATCCGGTCGAGGAAGTACGCGTGGGATTCGAGATTCTCAAATCGCTGGGGCTGAGGCATCGCGGCGTGAACGTCGTGTCCTGTCCATCCTGCGCGCGACAGCAGTTCGACGTGATCGAAACCGTAAAAGTACTGGAAGAGCGCCTTGCGCATATCACCACCCCGATGACCGTCTCCGTCATCGGCTGCGTCGTCAACGGGCCCGGCGAAGCCCTGATGACCGATATCGGCTTCACCGGCGGCGGCAAGGGCACCCACCAGGTTTACATCGCCGGACAACCGCACCACCGCCTCAAGGACGAGGACATCGTCGGCCACCTCGTCCGCCTCGTCGAGGACAAAGCCGCCGAAATCGAGGCCGGAAAAGACCGTGAAGCGGCGGAGTGACCTTCAAACGGGGACGGAGTAAAAAGGGAGCATTTTACTCCGTCCCCAATTCGCGTGTTTTACTCCGTCCCCAATTCGGATAGGCACCGCGTTGAAATGTGGTGCCGGTATATGGTGTTATATGCCATACAGAAGGGATGGCGACCATGGGCGATACCGAAATGCAGAAAATTACCGTCGAGGTGCCGAAGGCACTGCTGGCTCGGATCAAAAGCCGGTCGGGTTTATATGCCGCCCGCGGTTGTCGCGGAGATCCTGAGCGATCCGGGTTTCCCGGCCGATCAAAGGCGTTGGCTGGACGGTGCGCGGTTGCTGGATGTTACGGAAGGTTTCTGGGAGCGCGCCGGTTTGTCCCGGGCGAAACTGATCGCGCTGGGCTGCAAACCCAGGTTTTCCGATACGCTGATTGCGCAGGCCTGCATCGACCACGACGTTCCGCTTCTGACTCGTGATTCGGGCTTTAAATTGTTTGAAGAGCATTGCGGTTTACGCGTTTATCCGGTTCCATAGAAACATGTCACTGCAAAGTAAACTCGCGCCGATCAAGGCGCGCCATGAAGAGCTTTCCGCGCTGATGTCGGCGGGGAGGCTGTCGGGGGAGGAATTCGCCCGGCTGTCGATGGAGTATGCCGAGCTAAGCCCGGTGGTCGCAGCGATCGACGCCTATAACAAGGCGATCGCCGATCGCGACGGCCTTGAGGCTATGCTGGACGACCCGGAGATGAAGGCGCTGGCCCAGGAGGAATATTACGAACTCGACCGGCGCATTCCCGAGCTTGAAGAGGCGCTCAAAAAGGCGCTGATCCCAAAGGATGAGGCGGACACAAAAAACGCCATCCTTGAAATCCGCGCAGGGACGGGAGGCGAGGAAGCGGCTCTGTTTGCTGGCGACCTCTTCACCATGTACAAGGCCTATGCCGTGTCGAAAGGCTGGAAAATCGAAGTCATCGAGGCGTCGGAGAGTGAACTCGGCGGATATAAGGAAATCATCGCGGAAGTTTCAGGGCGCAACGTCTTCTCGCATCTGAAGTACGAATCCGGTGTTCACCGGGTTCAGCGCGTGCCAAAAACCGAATCCGGCGGGCGGATTCACACATCAGCGGCCACCGTCGCGGTCTTGCCGGAAGCGGAAGACGTCGACGTCGAGATTCGCGAGCAGGATCTGCGCATTGATACCTACCGCTCGCAAGGCGCGGGCGGCCAGCACGTCAATACAACGGACAGCGCTGTGCGCATCACGCACCTGCCGAGCGGGATCGTCGTGGCGATGCAGGACGAAAAATCCCAGCACAAGAACCGAGCGAAGGCCCTGAAAATTTTGCGCTCCAGACTTTACGAGGAGCAGTACCGTCAGCAAATGGAGCAGCGTGCCGCGAACAGGAAATCCCAGGTTGGCACAGGGGATCGCTCGGAGCGGGTCCGAACCTATAATTTTCCGCAAGGTCGCGTAACAGATCACAGAATCAACCTGACCCTTTATAAGCTGAACGAAATATTGCATGGTGACGCATTAGAGGAGATTATAGAAGGGTTGACCGCCGATGATCACGCCGATCAGCTCGCGGTTCTGGAAATGTAGGACATGTCGCTACCGAACAGGTTAACGCCCTTATATCACCACTTGCGTCACAGCTTCTGGTCCGCCGGAATCGAAACCGCCGACCTTGATGCGCGGATTATTATCCGTTATCACACGCAGCTTGACTGGGGCGACCTGATTACCAATCCCGATGCGAAAATCAGCCCGAGCAAGCTCGCCCGGATCGAATTCGACGTCGAGCGTCGCCTTTCGGGAGAGCCGGTCTCGCGGATCTATAACACGCGGGAGTTCTGGGGACTGGATTTTCAGCTTTGTCCTGACACGCTCGATCCTCGCCCCGATACGGAAACGCTTGTCGAGATTGCGCTTGACCGGCTGGCTGGGAAGCCGCCGGAGCGGATCCTCGATATGGGAGTCGGGACAGGCTGCATTCTCATTTCCCTTCTAAACGACTGGGAACGGGCGGAAGGCTATGGAATGGACAAATCATTCGGCGCTATCCGTATGGCGACGAGTAACGCGCAGCGCCTTGGCGTGGCCGATCGCTGCCACCTGTGGGTCGGATCGTGGGGTGAGGCTCTGGGGCTGACATTTCCGCTCATCGTATCGAATCCGCCTTACATTCCGGTTGCGGCGATAGAATCATTGTCCCGGGAGGTAAGAAATCACGACCCGATTCTTGCCCTGGCGGGTGGACCGGATGGCCTGGATGCCTTTCGGAGCATCCTTACGGAAATGAAGAGGCTTCTCGACAGAGAGGGGCTTGCCTTTCTTGAAATTGGCTACGACCAGCGTGACGACGTGCTGCGACTCGTGGAAGAATCTGGTTTCCGAGTGAAGGACGTACACCCTGACCTGGCAGGCGTTCCGCGGGTTGTGGAAATCTCCCATGGGGATAATTGAGAAAATGCTTGCGGGGCTGGTTGATTGTTTTTCGTCCCCGGCGGTATTTTGACTTCATCAAGGCAAACACGAAATCACGCATCCGCGGGGGCCAATGCGGTCTTCGCACGGAGGGATAGTTTTGCTGTTTGGATATGGTGGTACGTATGCAAATAGTGTAAGGTGTACGTATCGGTGATTCGGGAAACTATGCAAGTAACGCTAAAATAGCAGGTGAATATACAATGAGGCACGGCACACCAAACAGACGGTCCCGGAACCGGGGCAACGGCGGAAGAAGAGGAAATCAGCCGCGCGCGCAGGTCTTTGACAGTAACGGCCCCGACGTACGCATTCGCGGCACCGCCTATCAGGTGCATGAGAAGTACATGAATCTTGCGAAAGACGCGTCGTCGCAGGGCGATTTGGTTTTGGCAGAAAGCTACCTCCAGCATGCCGAGCATTACCAGCGTCTTATAAACAGCTGGGGCGACAGCGACACGTCTGATGCCCGCGCGTACGACGAAGGTGAAGACGATCTCGGGCTTCCGTCAAGTATCGTTGGAAAGGGCGCGGGCGAGCGGAGCCAGGCTGTTGCCCGGCAGGACGAATTCGCAGACGCGTAACCTGCGGCGGTACCTTTAAATCCTCGCGCACGTACCCTATATTGAAAGGCGGACATCCGCCTTTTTTTATTACGGGAACAACGATGAATTTCGACAGGTTTACCGATACGACGAAGGGGTTTTTGCAGGCCGCCCAGACGCTTGCGATGCGCTCCGGCCACCAGTCTCTGGAGCCCGAGCATCTTTTGCGCGTCATGCTCGACGAAGAGGGCGGCGTTGTCGTCCGATTGCTGGTGGCGGCAGGGGCCGATTTAAAACGTCTCCGCCGCGAGGTCGAGGAGGCACTGGCGAAATTTCCGGTCGTCAGCGGCTCCGGCGCCGGACAGCTCCGGCTTTCCACAGATCTCGCCAAGATTCTCGACAGCGCGGGAAGTCTCGGAGAAAAAGCGGGCGATAAATTCGTTACCGCAGAACGAATCCTGCAGGCCATGTCCATCGAGAAGCGCGCCGATGTTGCGGGATTTCTCGAAGACTGCGGTATTGACCCGACCCGCCTCAATCAGGCGATCAATGACATGCGAAAGGGGCGCACGGCCGATACGCCGGGTGCGGAGGAACAATTTGACGCGCTCAATCGCTACGCTCGCGACCTGACGGCGATTGCCCGAGAGGGGAAGCTCGATCCAGTGATCGGACGGGATGAGGAAATCCGCCGTACCATCCAGGTCCTCTCACGCCGGACCAAGAATAATCCGGTTCTGATCGGCGAGCCCGGCGTCGGCAAGACGGCCATTATCGAAGGGCTTGCCCAGAGAATCGTCAACAGGGACGTTCCGGAAGGTTTGAAGAACAAGCGCCTGATGGCGCTCGATCTTGGCTCGCTTCTTGCCGGGGCGAAGTATCGCGGGGAGTTCGAGGAGCGACTGAAAGCTGTCCTCGATGAAATCCGGGCGGCATCGGGTGAGATCGTGCTGTTTCTCGACGAGCTTCATACGTTGGTCGGCGCGGGAAAGGCAGAAGGGGCGATGGACGCCTCGAATATGCTCAAACCTGCGCTGGCGCGCGGAGAGCTGCATATGGTCGGCGCGACGACACTTGACGAATACCGCAAGCATATCGAAAAGGACGCGGCGCTGGCCCGCCGGTTCCAGCCGGTCTTCGTCTCCGAACCGACGGTCGAGGATACGGTTTCCATACTCCGTGGTCTGAAGGAAAAGTACGAGGTCCACCACGGTGTCCGTGTGACCGACTCGGCGATCGTTGCGGCGGCTAATCTTTCGAATCGTTATATCACCGACCGGTTTTTGCCGGACAAGGCGATTGACCTCGTTGACGAGGCGGCTTCCCGCCTGCGCATGCAGGTGGACAGCAAGCCCGAGGCCATCGACGAACTCGACCGCAAGATCATTCAGCTCAAGATCGAACAGGAAGCCCTGAAGAAGGAAAGCGACAAGGCGTCGAAAGAACGCCTGGGCAGTATTGAGGAGGAACTTGACGATCTTGAGGCCCGGGCAGCGGACCTGACATCGCAGTGGATGGCCGAGAAAGAAAAGCTGAACGCGGGCCAGCGCTGGACCGAGGAACTCGACCGCGCCCGCAGCGATCTGGAGAGGGCAGAGCGGGAAGGCGACTGGGCAAAGGCGAGCGAGGTGAAATACTCGGTCATTCCGGAACTGGAGAGGAAGCTCGACGAGGCATCGACGGTTGCCGAAAAAGCCCTGATCAACGAGGAAGTCACCGAGGACGACATTGCCGGGATCGTTAGCAAATGGACGGGCATTCCCGTCGACAAGATGCTCGAGGGCGAACGCGAGAAGCTTCTCGGTATGGAGGAGAACATAACGCGCCGGGTTGTCGGTCAGAACGATGCGGTCAAGGCTGTTGCCGATGCAGTTCGTCGCTCGCGCGCGGGCCTTCAGGATCCGCGGCGACCGATCGGGTCCTTCCTGTTCCTTGGGCCTACCGGCGTCGGCAAGACTGAGCTGACCAAGGCGCTCGCGGAATTTCTTTTCGACGACGACAGTGCCATGGTTCGGCTCGACATGTCGGAATACATGGAAAAACATTCTGTATCGCGCATGATTGGCGCGCCACCAGGCTATGTGGGCTACGAGGAAGGCGGGGCCTTGACCGAGGCGGTTCGGCGCAGACCCTATCAGGTCGTCCTGTTCGACGAGATCGAGAAGGCTCACCCGGATGTGTTCAATATCCTGCTTCAGGTCCTGGACGACGGTCGGCTTACGGACGGGCAGGGGCGCACAGTCGATTTTGCCAATACCGTCCTTATTATGACCTCGAACCTCGGCTCGGAATATCTCGTCGCGCAAAAAGACGGGGAGGACGTCGAAGACGTGCGCGATGCGGTCATGAATGTTGTCCGCCAGGCGTTCCGGCCCGAATTTCTTAACCGACTTGACGAAATTCTTCTGTTCAGCCGCCTCGGGCGTGAGCAGATGGCCGGGATCGTCGATATCCAGTTGCGCCATCTGGAGAAGCTCCTTGCCGGGCGGCGGATCGTTCTCAAGATGGACGACAAGGCCCGGTTGTGGCTTGCGGACAAGGGCTATGACCCTGCTTATGGAGCGCGGCCCCTGAAAAGAGTAATTCAGTCATCCGTCCAAAACCGGCTTGCGCAGCTGATTCTTGAGGGAAAAGTTTCGGAGAATAGCGAAGTGATCGTTTCCGTTCACGGCGACGAGTTGCATTTCGAGGTAAGATAGCGATAAATGATGTCCTGATGTGCTCGGGCGATTGCCCTGCTATCTTCGCCTGCGCGTGGACAGGGGAAGGTTTTTCCTTTAGAAATAAAGCGAATATACGCTCTTCCATTTCGCGGGAATCCTTGAATGAAACGCCTTTTTGCCCTCTGCTGCAGTCTGATGCTTGGTTCCTGCGCGTCCGTTATGGAAGGCCAGACCCAATCGATCACAGTCGAAACGCCCGGCGCCGAGAACGCTCTTTGCTATATCCAGTCGGATGAGTGGCGCTATACGGTGCGACCGCCGGAATCCGTGCAGATTTCGAAGGCGGGGGACACGCTCGAGTTATTTTGCAAGGCGCCCGGGAACCGTGAAAAGTCGGTTATGATCGAGCCGGTTTCCGCCGAAACGCTCCTCCTTAACATCGGTACTGCCCTCCTGCCGGGACTAGCCTACGACAGGGCCTCCGGGGCGATGTGGGTGTATCCTGAACTCGTGACCGTCGACTTC
Organism: Alphaproteobacteria bacterium; assembly: GCA_009929775.1. Classification (GTDB taxonomy): domain Bacteria; phylum Pseudomonadota; class Alphaproteobacteria; order Micavibrionales; family Micavibrionaceae; genus RZZS01. The sequence goes on along the minus strand of RZZS01000010.1, from coordinate 5,820 downwards.
CGCGATGTTCCGGCTCAACCCATGCCGATGCCGGCGCGGTACGCGGACGATCTCCTGCCGCCGCTCGGGAGCGGTCTCGAAGAATTTCGCTCCGGCCATCCCGCGCTTTCAGAAGACGCGGACAGGCAGACTGTCCCGATCAGGCGCCGGGATGAAGGGACTAGCGACGATTCGTCCGGCGCTTTACCGGGTGAGTCGACGGACTTTGGAAGGGATGTGCCGCCAGTCGACGATTCAGGATTAGCCGAATCCGGCGACTTTGTTCCATCCGCGCCACCGACTCCGCGATCGTCACTTCCCGGGATGCCTGGTGCGGGAGCTGCCAGCGCGGAGGATCTTACGCAGATGTATAATCCCGGGGTTTTCCGTCCCCGCAAGGCACTGTCTGGCGTCCGGCCGCCTCCTTACGCTCCGGAAACGCGGCAGGAATTTCTTGAAGCGCCGCAGGCCGACTCAACTCCGCTAGAGCTCTTTCTGGAGGAAACGCAGTAGTGGTCTCCGGGGGCGGCCATGTCTTGAGCGGTAGTCGGTCGTTCTTTTTCTGCGGAGTCGGCGGAAGCGGAATGATGCCTCTCGCCAGCCTTCTCGCGCTCAAGGGATGCGAGGTCAGCGGCTCGGACCGGAGTCGGGATCAGGACCCGGCCGCTTCCCGCTTCGCCGCGCTCGAGGGGCGCGGCATTCGTTTATTTCCGCAGGACGGAAGTGGCGTGTCGTCGAAAACCGGAACGCTTGTCGTTTCAAGCGCGGTCGAGGAGGCGATTCCCGATGTCCAGGCGGCGCGTCGGCTTGGCATTCCCGTCGTCAGTCGCGCGGATATCCTCGCAGGCCTTGTCAATTCTTCAAAATCCGTTGCAGTTGGCGGAACCAGCGGCAAGACGACCGTCACGGCCATGATTGGCGTCATCCTGCAGGAGGCCGGGTTTTCCCCGACCGTCGTCAATGGCGGCCATATGCTCGATTTCGTGGACGACAGGGGCGTGCCGCTGGGGTTTCATGCCGGTTCGGGGCCGTGGATGGTTGCCGAGACCTGTGAAAGCGACGGCTCCATCGCGCTCTACGAACCGGAAGTCGCAATCGTCAATAACATCTCTCTGGACCACAAGCCTTTGCCGGAGCTGCGCGCGCTATTCTCGGCATTCATCGGTCGGGCGCGGACCGGTGCCGTCCTGAACGGCGATTGCCCGGAGACGCGAACGATCGCCCGCCCCGGCGACCTGCTGTTCGGGTGGAACGAAGACGCGGCGCTCCGGGCCGTGGACATCCGGGATGCGGGGCAGCGTCCGTCCTTTTTGGTCACGTACAAGGGACGTAGTGTGCCGTGTACCCTGAATGTTCCGGGTATGCACAACGTCAGTAACGCGCTGGCGGCAATTGGCGCATGCGTACTTGCGGGCGTTTCCCCTGATATGGCAGCATCGGCGCTGTCTCATTTTTCCGGTACAAAACGCAGACTTGAGCGTGTTGGCGAACGCGGAGGAATCGCCGTGTTTGACGATTTCGGGCACAATCCAGACAAGATCGCCGCCACATTGGCGACGCTGCATCTTTCGCCGGGACGGGTGCTCACGGTCTTTCAGCCCCACGGTTTTGGCCCGACCCGTCTGATGCGCGATGAACTCGTCGAGTCGTTCGTCCACGGGCTTGAGGAAGGAGACGTTCTGATCATGCCGGAAATCTTTTACGCGGGCGGCACGGCGGCGCGCGATATTTCATCGGCGGATATCGTCAGAGCGGTCGCAGAAAGAGGGCGAACGGCACTGTTCATTCCCGATCGCGATGCGATCCGCCAGCGCTTGATCGGGGAAGCGCGTCCGGGCGACCGCATCGTCGTCATGGGCGCACGCGACGATACTCTTTCCGCATTTGCGCAGGACATCGTTGCGAACCTTGGGTGCGGGACATCGCTAACCGGAAGCGCGTAACAGCCAGGGACAACACTTTTTCATCCGGGATGCCTTTTCGCGCAATCTGTGACCCACCCGAGGAGGGATGGGGATGGCGCAGATAATGGCGGGAAGGAGGGAGTCAAAACGAGGGCTATGTCTTCGCCGGACAGAAAGTGGACCGCCCATTGTCCAACATGGCGACGCTGGTCTTGCTCCGGCGGATGAACCGCGCCGACATTACGGTTTACGGCTTTCGTTCGTCTTTCCGTGACTGGTGCGCGGAACAAACATCCTACCCCCCGCGAAGTCGCCGAAGCCGCCCTTGCCCATGCGGTTGGCGACAAGGTCGAGGCCGCCTACCACCGCAGCGACCTGTTCGACAAACGCCGCGAGATGATGGAGGGTTGGGCGCGGTATATTCAAGCCGCCGAAACAGGGAGGGTGGCCGCTCTCAGCCCGGTGTCGTTGCGAGAGGGCCTAATGCGGTGAATGGTGACGAAGGCCGTCGGTGCCGTTTGCTGTGCGCTGCTCATTCGCCCGATCTGCCACGGAATGGCCGGAGGCGAAAGCGGTATGATAACAGGATGTATGACAAATTAAGCCAGCGGCGCTGCGGGGCCGTTTTTGGGATATCGGGGCGACTGGAGGGAAGTTTTTTGTGGACGGCTCGCGTCAGACATAAGGCCTGCCGCTGTGCGGGCGCATGCAAGCCAGTAACGTTGGTCTGGCGTCGACAGGCACCATGCCGCGACCTGACAGGCATGTACGAACGCAAAGCGAAGCAGCTCATCCTTTTCCAGTCCTGAATGCTCCGCCATGATCGCGGCGCGGCGGTCCATGCGGGTCGGATCGGCAACGATATTCGTGTGCAGCGTCGGGTTACAGAGAGCGGGGGCATATTCATAGGCGCGCGGTCCGATGTAGCCTTTCGGGTCGATAGCCAGCCAGCCGCGCTCCGCGCTGTGCAGGACGTTATAGTGATGAATGTCACCGTGCAGAATGGTCGCGGGGTCCTGCGCCTGCACGATGAATTCGTCGGTCAGTGCGCAAGCACTGAGGATCAAAGGCTTGTCTTCCTCTTGCACGCGGCCTTCGGAGAGGAGCTCTTTCATTTCCTGCGTCCGCTCGCGGAACGGTTTCAGGTTCGCAGGGACCTGCTTTGTGTCCGCTGCCGTCTCGTGCAGCCTTTCGATCACGTCGCAAATGATCTGTGTCGCCTCGTCGTCCCGGCCGCGCACGGCCATTTTCTTGAGGCTTTCCTCCGCTGCGTCGCTGATGACCCGCTCGAGAAGCTGAACCGGCCCGTCACGCTCAACAAGCCTCACTGCCCCGCGCCCGCCGTAGAAGGCGAGCATGTCGCCCGCATGTGCCTCGTCATCGTCCGGGCGGACGATCTTAAGCATATAAGGGACATTCGCCCGAATGACGGGGAGCAGCAAGCTCGAATGGGTCGTCATCGCCTCGCCGTCCTGATCGCATCCCCAGCGGCGCAGGTAAATGTTTGCCGTATTCGCGAATACTGACTCGTTAGTTTCCATGCGCCCAATGGTAGTGGTTTTTACGGAAATCGCAAGAAAAAAGGAGCGGGCCGAGAGTCCCATGTGGCGCTGGTCGAGAACGACAGCCTTACGCAGAGTTAGGCCGTTGTCTCATGTAAAATAGTTAGTGATCTAGTGGATTGATTCCAACGCTTGCTTCCCGCGGCTGATTTTTTCGATAATTCCGTGCGGATCAGCGGTCCAGACAAATGGTTTGGGGTTTTGGTTTTTTTCTTCGATGAAGCGCATAATGGCCTCTTCAAGTTCCGGAACGCTTTTGAAGACGCCGCGTTTGAGGTGTTTTTTCGTAAGTTTCGAGAAGAACCCTTCAACGGCATTCATCCAGGAGGCCGAAGTGGCCGTAAAATGGAAGTGGAAGCGGGGATGCTTCGTGAAACATAACCTCAAGGCGCGCTACTACGGGCGCTATGTCGATGATCTGATCCTCTTCCACGAGGACCCGGACGCGCTGAACGGCTGGTACGAAGCCATCGACGGCTTTCTGCGCGAGCGCCTGAAGCTCGCGCTGCATCCGCGCAAGAAATGGATCAACCGGGTCGAGAAAGGCATCGACTTCACGGGCTTTCGCATCCTGCCCGGAAGGACCTACCTCCGGAACAGCTCGCTCTCGCGCTGCAAGCAGAAAATCCGCGCCTGGGAACGGAACGGCGCGCCCGTGGACCCGGAAGCCTTGCAGGACCTCTCGGCGAGCCTCAACAGCTATCTCGGCATGCTCCGGCAGGTCAACGGCTACCGCGCGCGGCGCGGCCTGTGCCGCCGGGTGGAAAATCTCTGGCTCGTCGCGGACGAGGGGTGCACGAAAATTCTGCCGTCTTGAGCCCACCTCCCGGCCCGTGCTATCAATGGTACATAAAGGAGGTTATGTACGATTGTGGGGCCAGAGGAGGGCCACCATGACGGACGAACTGGTCGGGACGAAATCGGGGATTCTGGAAACCACCGCCGGCTTACGTGTCCGCCATCAGCGTCGGGACATCGCGCGCGCCATGCACGACGCGCACGACCTCAATGCCGCCGGTGATTTGGCGGTACAGGATCAGATACCGCCGCACCGGAAAGTAGCGCAGGCCCGGCGCAATGTCAGGGCGCGCAGGTCCAAGGGAAGATTGATCCGCGAGAAGAAGGGACTTCTCCTCGATTTCGTCAAGAAACCGGTCGGCGGCCCGGATATCGTCATGGGCGATATAGAGCCAGATGTCGATCAGGTCTTCTTCGGCCTGTGCCGTGCGCTGGATGGTGGGCATGGTCCCTCACGCTCCCGGTTGCTAAGTTCCTTGCGCCTCGACAAACCGCTGCCGCGCTTCGGCCTTGATCGCGGCCATGTCGCCAAGACGCCCCGGACCGCTCGCCAGGCCTTCCTCCCACAGTCGCCGAAGCTCCTCGACCTCTTTCCGCTCCAGAGCCCGTCGCCGCTTCCACTCCCGCAGCGCCTCGCGCATGACCTCGCTGCTGGACGCATATTCGCCGCTCTCGACGGCCTCGCGCACGACCGCCAGCATCTCCGGCGTCAGCGCGACACTCACCTTTTCGACGTTTGCCATAGTCAATATCCTCCTGTTTCCATGGTAGTAAATATTGCTACCGTAGGGCAAGAAAATTCTTCCGGGGTGCATCCGACTCCCGTCAACCCTGCAATCTTTCGACGCCATGGGGAGTTTCATGACAAAAGGTCACACGAAAATCCGGGGTTCTGGACGGCACATCGGCGATGCCAGCGCTGATCGTGCGCGGCCCGGTCAGGGCAGGACGGAACGACTTTGGTATGGATTTTCATGAGATAGAAAAAAATATTGATGTTGCCGTCAATCTGATGTTGCCGTCAATCTTTTGAAGGCCCTTTCGAACGAGCGCCGACTGATGATTATGTGTGCGCTTTTTTTAGGTTGATTTTTGTTGAGATTTTCATGCCGCGCCAAACGTCATGGGTTTCACGGTCCTGGACTTTGATGACTCGCAGCATTCTATCTCGGACATGCGCAAAAGCATCCTTCAGCCGGCAAACTCGCAGGCTCACTGGATGCTTACTTTTCCCTGAGCGAAGCAAACAATCTTTCAGCCTCCGCGCGCTCGATGAGGCTGCGTTTTCCGGGTTTTAAAATCCGCAGGCGGCCGGCCTTGACTTCGCGGTACAGGGCGGTGCGGGAGATGACATATATCCGGCAGAATTCGCGGATGCGATAGGCGACGGGTTCCATAAGGGCGTTTCTCCTTTGTGGAGGTGGCAAACCCAACCCTCCCACAAAATGCCGGAAACCCTTGTAGCCCTTATGCACGATGACGCGCGACGACGTACGTTCCGGGAGCGGAACGGCGTGTTCGTCACGAAATGCTAATGCCTCTCTGCCTGCCGATGGTCCATGAGATGGTTCCATCGG
>RZZS01000139.1 GCA_009929775.1 Alphaproteobacteria bacterium | reverse complement strand
ACGCCCGAGGCGTCGGTGCCGGGGATGTCGCAGTGCAACCAGCCCTGGGTGTGCGAGATCATTGCGACCGAGTTTTGAGTCCCCCCGACTACGAATCCGGCGCCTTCCAAGGCGTCGATCAGTGGCTGGACCTTCGCCTCGTCCGTGACCATGTATTCGATATTGGAGCGCAACGTGAAGTGCACGTAGCCTTCGGCGAATTCGTCGCCGATGTCGCACAGCTTGCGCAGAGTGAACACATCGAGGATACGCTGAGTTCCCGCTTTGACTGTCCAGATCTTGTCGCCGCTATAGGCGACATGGAGCAGTACTCCAGGCCGAGGATGGTCGTGATATTTCCACTGGCCGAAATTCTTTCGCATCATCGGATGCATGTATTGCCAGGGATCAGGGCATCCGGATTCGATCGGCTCACGCATGTCTGCCATCGCCTTTACTCCAATATTTCAGTCTGATGGTAAGTCAGTCGGCGGCACCCGCCAGTGCCCGCGTATCGGGATCGCGATGAACCCGAGCAGGACACCGGGGGTGTCGATGCGGATTTACTTGCCGGCTTCGGCTTGACGCTCGAACCAAGCCTCCGCCGCCTCGTCCCATCCGTCAAGTCGGACATAGGAGCTCTGGCGCGGGTGGCTCAGCATGTTCGGATCGGGCTCGATGCCGATGCCGTCGAGGAAGTTGGCCAAGCCGATACGCTCGATCATCTCGCCGCAACGCTCGTGCTCGAGGCCGTTCTCCGCCCAGAAGTCGATGATGGTTTCGGCGAGCTCGACCATGGACTCGTAGTCCTCTTCGGTCTCGAGCTTCTTGAAGGGAACGACGACAGTCCCCATCAGGTCGCCGATTTTCAGGGTACGCTTGCCTCCGATCAGGATGGTCACGCCCTTATCGTCTCCCGGATGCAGTGCCTTCGGCATCACGTTCAGACAGTGCATGCAGCGCACGCAGTCGCGGTTGTTGACCACCAGTGTGTTGTCGTCGGTCAGGCTCAGCGCCTGGGTCGGGCAGCGCGTGATGACGTTGTCGATATAGTACTGGCGACCCTTGTCGGCGATATAGTTCTTGACCTCGGCCTGGTCGACCTTCATGTCGTCGCGCCAAGTGCCGAGCACAGCGAAGTCGGAGCGCTCGATGGCATTTTGGCAGTCGTTCGCGCAGCCCGAGACCTTGAACTTGAACTTGTAGGGGAGCGCCGGGCGATGGACGTCATCGACGAAATTGTTGACCAGCGCACGGTGCGCCTTCAACTCGTTCGTGCAGGACATCTCGCAGCGTGCCGCGCCGACGCAGGACATCGCGGTGCGTACGCACGGACCTGCGCCGCCGAGATCCCAGCCGTATTCATTGATTTCGTCGAAGAAGTGCTGGGTGTTCTTGGTATCTGTCCCGATGAACATGATATTCCCGGTTTGACCGTGGAAGGTCACCAGACCCGAGCCCCACTTCTCCCAGCTGTCGGCCAATTGGCGCAGCATCCCGGTGGAGTAATGGTTGCCCGCCGGCGGCTGGACGCGTAGCGTGTGGAATTCCTTGGATTTCGGAAATGCCTTACCGACCTCGGAGAAGCGCGGAATGATACCGCCGCCGTAACCGAAGACCGAAACGGTGCCGCCCTTCCAATAGCCTTTGCGGGTCTCATATGAATGCTCAAGCTGACCCAGAAGATCATTGGTCATTTCATTGATGCGCGGCTCCGGATGCTCGTCGCGGAGACGCTTGATGCCTGAGATGAAGCTCGGCCAGGGGCCGGTTTCGAGCTGATCAAGCATCGGTGTACTGTGCTTCTCGATAGCCATGGCGCTGTCTCTCCGAATCAGAATGAAGCAGGAAGGGATCGGGATTCCGATAAAACCAATCGGGCATGCGTCGAGTAAAAACGCTTGACCGAGAGTCTCGCTGTCGCGCGGACTTGTCGGCATGCCTGGACTGCCGGCGCACAGCGGATATCGTCTTATCGATACCCCATCGGCATTCGCTAAATTACCGGCTCCGTGGGTCGGCGCCCATTCCACGATTGGGAGGGCTCTTTCCCGACGGACTATCCCATTCGGGATAGAATATAAGTTTATGACGAGCGCCGCAGCGGGTGTCCTCCCGGTTGTTTTTTGGCGGCGATCATGCTTGAGCAAATTGACAGGAGATGGTACCTCCCAATGACTCCTAAGTCAACATTCACTAATATTCAGGTTTGCTCATTCAAGGGAGTACAAGGCTGTGGACGACCCTTTCGATCTCTCGGAAGAACGGACCTACTCGCGCTGGAGGGCCCGCAAGCTCGGAGCCTATCCTTCCGAAATCAATGACCTACGTGTTCCGCTCCGGCGACTCGACCGACCCTCGCCGGCCGAGCGCGCAGCCCTGAAGACGCGGATCGACACCTTCAACATGGCCCTGGTCGAGGTCGATCCCGACGGGATCGAGACCGAAGCCCTGCTGTCGTTCACACGGGCGTTGGGCCTGCGCAGAACGGATGCCAACCTTTTTGCCGACGCATCGGCGGTCAGCCGAATCGCCGCAACCCGACCCGACCCCGACGAGCAGGACCGCGCGGGCGCAGGGCACTCCTTGCACGGCCGGGCAACAGTCGGCGATTTCATCCCTTACACGGACAAACCGCTGAGCTGGCATACCGACGGGTACTACAACGCTCCGGACCATCAGGTCGGGGCCTGGTGCCTCTTCTGTGTGCGCGACGCGCGTGAGGGCGGGGAGAATGGTCTGATCGATCATGAGATGGCCTATCTGCGGCTTCGCGATGAATCACCGCAGCACATCGCGGCGCTCTCTCACCCGCGAGCGCTGAGCATTCCGGCCCATGTTCAAGACGGTCGCACACTCCGGGCGGCGAGTGTCGGACCGGTCTTCTCGGTGCGCAACGGACAGCTGCACATGCGTTACTCGGCGCGTGCACGCCACGTCTCGTGGCGCAACACGCCCGATACATACGCGGCGCGAGCCGCACTGGATCGGTTGTTTTCCCGCCCGGATGTCTTCACGTTCAGGTATAGGCTAAGACCGGGCGAAGGGCTCGTATCCAACAACGTCCTCCACTGCCGTGCCGGATTCGGCGACGACGAGGACCCGGCGAAGGCGCGGTTGCTCTACCGCATCCGCTTCCTGGACCGCGTCGTCCTCGACTGAAGATCCACCCTAACCGCGGCGCGCTCAACATCAACCCAACGACAAGGGAGCAGTAGCGGCGACCCATGCTCAAGCTCAGCGAGATACTGGTTTCCAATCAAGACATCGAATCCTTCGA
>RZZS01000068.1 GCA_009929775.1 Alphaproteobacteria bacterium | reverse complement strand
CCCCTCACGTCTCATTGGACAGAATCGCAGATCGCACCCCCCTTGTCAGCCGTCTTTATCCCGGAATGCTCAAAATGAGGGGGTTTTTAGAGGTGCCCTCGAGTAAAATTTAACGTTACTTGGAAATTTATTTTTGCGGGCTGTCGCCGCAAGTTGCTGAAATGGAATGAATCGAAGCGCGGCCGGGCGATTGTTTCGAGGCAGGAGCCGGGCAGTGCTGGAAAATTATTGTTTCCTGGTGTGTATTCCGAATCAGGTCCCGGTAGTTTTCTGCTGATTACTTGTAGATTTTGTTGACTTTTGTTTTCTGCCCGTGTAATCTGATAATAGGGTAGTGTATCTGGATTCTGTCCAGTCGATACAGTTAGGGAAGAAATGCTAGAGGCAGTGAACTCGGTCATATCCAACTCGCCGCTTCTCCGCGGAAACACGGAGCAGGTGACGGTTGCGCGTTCGTATGCCGCCAATCCCGACAGGGTGCAGGAAGTGCCACAGGCTCCTTACGTGAGCCCGTACGTTCATGTTGATTTACAGTATAATGAGGCCGTGCTTCAGCTTCGCAACGGCGAATCCGGCGATGTCGAAACCCAGATTCCTTCTGAGAAACGACTTGCACAGATTCGTCAGTTCGAAGAGCAGCGCCAACTCCAGCAATTCGCTCAGGCAGAAGCAGGGAATGCGGAAATTTTGCCGCAGGAAATACAACAGACACGGGAAGCACCCCGTTCTTCGGACGCTCCGAAAGTTGAAACCGGCGTGCCGGCTCAGGCGAGCACGGCGCAACTGGCTGCTTTCGAAGCTGGCGCGCAGACCGCGCAGCCGAGCGAATCAGGCACCGTTTCGATTACCGCCTGACATTCGCCGGTGCAACGTTGACATTGAAAAGCCCCTCGTAAAAAAGGTGCTGAAGCAGGCGCTTTTTTGGCTTTTGGGGCCGTGCACTTGTCGCCTGTGACCTCTGGACATTTTAATCCTCTCGGTCAGAGCACTTTCCTATTAGATTGACCCGTCCAGCGTCCCCCACCCACTCGGCTAATTGCTTTGGCTTCGTCAAACCAAAGCCTCATTGCCCTCCCCCGCAAGCGGGAGAGGGTTGGGTGTGGGTGAGTCAACCTGTTTGGAAAATGCTCTGGCGAAGATCCTTAAGCCCGTCTCTCCAGACACGGCTTCCCCCGGATTTCTCAAAAAATCCGGTCGGAGGCTCGTGCTATCCGGGGTTTTTGCCGCTGGCACCCGTACATCGCTCCGATTGCGGTCAGGATCCCGGATGGCAGCGAATCCCCCGGTTGCCTCACGAAGCGCAGAACAGACCTACGCCGAAATCGAGGACGATTGCGGAGGCTGGTCAGGACGCTGGTCTTTTCCGCTTGTTTTTCCCCCTTCGGTAGCTTTCGCTTTGGCTTTCGCGTCGTTCTGGGCCCCGGTCATGAGACCGGCGGCGATTTCGCGGTTGATTTCGATAAGTACGTCAAACTTTTCCTTCTTTGGCTCGGCAAGAATATCCAGGCTGTGTTTGAATATGAAGTTTGCGAGGTTAACGATATTCGAGCGCAGATCGTCTGGCCGGTCGCCTTCCGGATTCTCGAGCGCCGTATCATAGAACAACATCCAGATTTGCCGGTTGTAGCGCAGCATGTCGTCGAGCATGTCCTGATCGACCTTGTCCCATTCCTGCTGCATGTCGTGCATCATCGAGGCGGACTTCAGGAGAACCCGCGCCTCCAGTTCGCGCTGGTCGGGCGTGTGCTTTTGCGAATGGTCGCCATAGGCGCCGGCCGCTTGCGCATAAGGATTATTTTGCGGGTTGCTGGAGGGCATGGTCGATCAACTCCCTTTCATAGGCTATGAGGTCTTTCGCCGTCTTCATGGCCTTGTAATAGCTGCCTTGAAGAACATGCTCGCTGATGGTGAGGAAAAAGGCCGCCGTGCTGGGCGCAGCGTTCCTGATTTCCCGGACGATGTCGAAAAACTTTTGATGGTAATCGGTCGGATTTCTGGAAAGATACATGCACTGCAGCAGAAAATAAATACGTTTGCAGGGCGAGTCCGCTTCCTGTTCCTGCATGACGTCCTTCTCGCGAAGGATCGGGGCGTCGCCCGCAATGTGCAGGCGAGTGCGCTGGCTGTCATTGGTGATGACGGCCTCACCGATGAGAATTTTTTCGCCGGGTTTCAAGTCGATAACGAGCGCCATGGAACTCCTTCCTTTCTGCCGCCCTGCCATCCGGAAACCGGCTTCGGGCGCGGCTTTCTGCCGTAACGCTGATTGTCCCATTCTATCCGTTTTTTCCTAACGAGTGGTGAAATTTTTCGTGTGCGTAAGCAGGTATGCAAGGAATGTGCCGGAATCATCCGGGCGTCATCCCGACGGAGCGTAGCGACGAGGGACCTCCCTGGGATGGGGCGCGAGCAGGGGGCGTGGCTTGGGGCATTTTTCAGACAGGTTGACTCACCCCCACCCAACCCTCCCCCGCTTGCGGGGGAGGGCAATGAGGCTTTGGTTTGGCGAAGCCAAAGCAATTAGCCGAGTGGGTGGGGGGCGCTGGACGGGTCAATCTAACAGGAAAGTGCTCTAAATGGCATGAGGTCCCTCGCGGGCATTCGGGGTGACGGAAAGGGCGACGGCGCAAAAAGAAAAACCGGGGATTTCTTCCCCGGTTTCCCTTTAACGGTCTTAAACCGCAATCGATTAGAAGAGACGGAGAACCGCCTGTTGCGCCTGGGAAGCCAGCGACAGCGAGGTAACACCCAGCTGTTGTCTGGTTTGCAGGGCGAGCAGCTTCGCGCCTTCTTCGTTCTGGTCGGCAACCGTCAGCTTGTCGGAACCTTCCGTCAGGGTCGCGATCATGCCCTTCGTGAAGTCTTCCCGCGTCTGGATGACGGAGAGTGAGTTCGCCAGCGCGGAACCGAAGTTCCGGTTGGTTTCCTTCGCCGCGCGCAGTTCGGAAGTGATGTCGGCGATCGACTGGGTGGAGGCGAACTTCGTGGTCGTCAGGCCAAGGCCCGTCGTTGAGAGGTCCTGGCCGATAGTCGACAACGAACTTGTCCGGTCTTCGTTGAAGAACGTCTCCATCGTGTCGCCTGCCATGAGGTTGACACCACGATATCCGGAGTCGGCGACAAGCTGGTTCACCTGCTCCAGGATGGCGTTGTAGTCACTTTCGAGCTGGGCAAGCTGTCCGGCGCCTTCACCGAAGGCAACGGAGTAGGTTCCGGTGTGGTTTGTATCTGTGAGCGAGAGCTCCGTCGTTGCGGCGGCGTTGTCTCCCGAAAAGCCGAAGTTCACCGAACTCGTATCTGCTGCGGCCGTTTCAAGTGCACCGATCTGAATGCTCTTGACATTGCTGGTCAGGGCGCGGATTTCGATCTGAGCCGTGTTCTCATTGAAACTGGCCTCGATCTGGGTATTAATCGCAGCATTATTGTTAATGCCATCCACGAAACTCTGGATAGACATCGTTGGTCCGGCAGTTACGTTGTTCGTCGCCGGGTTTATCTGCTGACCGTTAACGGATACGAAAAGCGTATCCCCGGCATCGTTAAAACCAGAGGCAACAGCGGTCTGCGTGCCGCCAGCATTCTTGAATTGCGCGGCGGTTAGCAGGGTCGTGCGATCCGCAAGTTCACCCGTGCTCTTGTAGAGAGAGAACGACGAAATAGTCGGATCCTTGCGAACGGTGATTCTATTCGCATCATCCGCGACCCAGTCCGTGTCGGCTGACGTAACGCCCGTGCCATAAGCGCTGAAGCCAAGACCTTCGTCGAGGGTCGCGGTGCTCATGGTAACCGTCATGTCGCCGCCGGTCAGGCCTTCGATTTTCAGGAAGCCTTCCGCCGTAAGAGAGGCTTTTGCAACCTGATTGTCGTCACCGTCGCGCAGGGCGTTGATCTGGGACATAACCTCTTCGACAGTATTGCCTGCCGTCAGGGTCACGGTACCGTTCGTACCGCCGGCACCGAGATTGCCGCCGACAATTTTCTCGCCATTGGCATCGGTGAATTGAAGGTTGACGGTTTCACCGCCGGCAATATTCGCGTAGTCATCAATAGCCTTGTCGGCCTTGAAGACGACGTTACCGGTGATGGAGGCCGTGTTGCCGCCGCTTCCGAGCGTGGTGAGCGCTTCGTTAGCGAGCGATTCACCCTGGTCGAGAAGTTTCGTAAGAGCAGCGGAGCCCTTGTCGGCAGCTTTAATGGTCTGAATGGACTGGCCCATGCCATCAAGGAGGCGGCTCAGGTCAGCCGAGCGGTTTTTCAAGCTTTCAGAAGCAAAGAAGTTCTGCGGATTATCAAGCGCCGAGGACACTTTCAAACCCGTGGCAAGGGCGTTCTGCACCTTGTCGATATTGCTCTGCGTGCCTTGAAGAGAGAGTAGGTTGGTCCGCATGGCGGACGTAAGAACGACATCGGAAGTCATTTTAGTTCTCCTTTCCTGGGATATACATCCAGCCGGAATCCTCCCGGCCTTAGGTTCAGTATATTAGCAGAACTTTTAACAAACCTTTAAGGAAAACTTCGTGAATGTCCCATTTATTCAGCGGTTTGTGAATTCCATAAGGTCGGCACATGAAAGTTCACGTCCGTTCGCTTTTTTTTGTACACCAGAACTGGTACATGGATGCAAACGTATCCGGATTGCGGCGCTCGAATTCCTTCCAGTTTTCGAGATCGAGCATTTCCCGGTCTTCAGGGAACATCTCCTGATATTCGAGCTCCTGTTTGCGGGTTTGCCAGGCAAAGCCTCTGAACGTTAGGTCAAGTGCGTCCAGTTCGTCTTGTATTCTTGATATGGTGTAGCGTTGCTCGTGCGCGTGAAAGATGAGGTCGCGGCAGGTCGAAAGCGAGTAAAAGTCGCTGCTGCTTCGGACTTTGCTTATCGGGTGGTCTTTGGGCATCCGCATTATCCGGTTGCGGCACTCTCGTATATCCCGGGGACTTGTCCCGAACCCCATCTTTGCGATGTAATCTCTGGCTTTGACGATGTGTTGCCGTGCAGTTTCACTATACAGACCGATGTTCATAACCCCTTCGGGCGCGAGAAGACTTGCAAGAATACGCCACCCTTTTAATGGGTTTTCCATGTGATGAAGAACCCCGGTACATCCGATGTAATCGTATGTGCCCCGCAGGACGTCTCCTAGTTCCAGGATGTCCGCATGATAAAACTCCATGTTTTTGTTTAGTCCCATGTCACGGATCTGCCTGATCGCGTAGGCGATGCTGGTCCTGCTCAGGTCGACGGACGTTATTTGGGCGTCGGGGAAGTAGGTGCGAAGAATGCACACTTGCTTGCCGGTACCGCAGCCTGCAACAAGAATGTTTTTAATCGCATGACGGTGGCCGGACGGCAGGCATTTGAACCTGATTTCAGGTGTCGTGCCAAAGGCTTGTCGCCATCTAGGATATGGGTTTTCTTCGTATTGCTCCCGAACCTTCTCGGAAACAGAATTGCTGATGGTTCCAAGAGAGCGGATAGTCTCTTTTATTTCCAGTTCCTGCGCAGGTTCGACAATTTGATCTTTTACAATCGATCCTAACTTTGCAAGTTCGGCATCGCCGGACAGCGTGACTATTCGGCTGCGCAGACTTTCGGAAAAAGAATGGAGCGGCCGATAACAGGACAAAGTCACGATTTTGAAAAGTTCGCACTTTAATTCTTCAGGACTTTTCAGCGACAAATTTTCTGTCAGCCTTTCGACAGTGCTAGCCTCTTCTTCGGTTGCGTAAAAGACATATTCATTGTTATGGCATTGGTGGGAAAGTGAAAAGAGCAGCTCAGGGATTCTCTTCGGTAAATTGTTCTTGCTGGACATCTCTAGGCAAATATGGCGGCAGGTCGTTAGGAAACGTTCCAGCTCTGGTTCTGCGCAAATGATTTTCCGGATGCCTTCCGTCAGCAGGGGGGAGTCGATTCCCGGTATGGTTGCACCGAAGTTGATTGCTGCGTAAAGTGTTTCCCGTTCCGCTCTGATGACTGGATTGATTGCGGGGTTAATAAAAATTGTTTCATGCCAGGCTTTGCTCAGGCGCTCGAAATCATTGTTCTCTATGGACAGACAATTGAGCATTGCTCTTTCAAAATGCTCGCTGTGCTTAACCGGGAAGTATTCGCGAAAAATAAATGAGAGGTAACCTGAATAAACGTCTTTACTATCAGGGTCCATTTCGACAGCTTTATTCAGAAGCAGAATGGCATGCTCGTACTTTCTCATGGCGAAATAGGCAACCGCCAGTTCCTTCCATCCCTGAGGGCGGGAATCGTCGATGTCGATTGCCTGTGACAAAAATTGCACTGCGGCCTCGTGCTTGCCGAGGACGACGGAAAGCCTGCCCGCATTCAGGCATGCTTCCCAAAGTGGTTTGCACGAGGTGGCTGTCATATAAGATTCGAGCGCCTGTTCGCGTTTTTCCTGACTCTCGAACACTACGCCAAGACCATTCCAGAACACTGCATTGCGCGGATCGATGTCAATCAGCTTTCGCCATAGTTCTTCCGCCTGCTTGCTTTTTCCGGACTGCGTAAGGCGCGTGGCGCGGTCGTAGGTGGCTTTGATCTGCTGGGAGGTCATAGGATTGCCTTTGGCAGCTTGCCTGAGTGTGGCGTATTTACGTTCTATATGGGGAACATTTATTGATAGGCCTTGAAAGTATAAAGGCGGCGGGAATCGCCCGCCACCTTTTTTGTTTTTGGGTCGTGAGTCGCGAGTTCGAGAAGTTCCCGCTACTCACGACTCGCTGCCCTCGCGTTAGCGGAGTCTGATCAGATCCTCCGTCATCTGGTCCACCGTGTTGATGATCCGGGTGGAGGCGGTGAAGGTTCGCTGGGAGATAATCAGTTTGGCGAATTCGTCGGCGATGTCGACGTTGGAGGTCTCGAGCGTGGAGGGTTCGACGAAGCCTGCGCCCCCGGTTCCGGCTTCCCGCAGGTTTTCTTCACCCGATTCTTCGGTTTCGGTGTAGGCGGTCCCGGAGACTTCCTGCAGGCCGTTCGAGTTCGCGAAGGTCACGAGAGGCACTTTATAGAGGTCGGCCGATGCGCCGTTCGAGAACCGCGCCACGACGATCCCGTCCCGCGTCAGTTCCACGCCCGTCCGCAAGCCAAGCTCGGCCCCGTTCTGGTCGGAGAAGATAACGTCATAGTTCCCCGCGAATTGACTGAAGCGCTCTACGTCGATCCGGAAGTTTTGCGGTGAAGAGCCGTTGCCCCAGTCGATGGCGGAGAGCTCGATATCGATGTTCCCGCTCGTGTCAGCGGAGGCGTTCATTGTGCCATCGCCGTTATAGTTAAGCAGGCCTTCCGAGATGGTGCTGCCGTTCGGGTGGAGGATCTTCAGTTCCCACCAGCCCGATGGATTCGGCGTTGTGGCGTTTTCCAGTTCCGGGAAGTCTCCCTGATTATTGGAGAGTGTATTGTCGGTATACCCGTAAGGGTTTTCTGTAGACTGGGCCGCAAGACCGTTGAGAGTAAATGGTCGATAGATTTCCGAAACGCCAGCGTTGGGGTTCGGCATGTTGAAGATCGATGTGGCACCGAACAGCGGAGTCCCGTTCGTTTCGGCAAGCGTTAACGTATCGGACATATTCTTCGCCCGGATGAGCAACTGGCCGTTGGACGTCAGTGAGGCGTCGATCTGCGTTCCGCCGCCCACGGTCTCGTTCAAATGGTCGATGAGTTCGCCGAGCGTGTCGACCCGTTGCGCGCCGGCGAACGCCGCGCCGATCGAATACACCTGCGGGGCTCCCATTGAACTTGTCTGAACGCTGAACCGCATGCCCGCGGCGAAATTCGGCAAAGTCGCGAGCTGTGTGTCGCGGGTCATGATCGACGTGTTAAGGCTCCGGACGCTTGCCATCGGACCGTCCGTCTTGCGGAATTCAAGCGTGACCGTCTGGGCCGAGCCGAGTTCGTCGAAGATCGTCAGACCGCGGGAGAAGTGCGCCGGGTTGGTCCGGGCGATCGGAAAACCGGTCGACCCGGCGTTGCCAGCGAGCGACCAGACAGCGGGGGCGCCACCGTCGTTGACGAGACCGCCGGTGTTGTAGCTGTTTTGGTCAGCGTCGACGTTGATAGCGAGTTCCGCCGCTGTCGTCGGGCGTGTCAGGCCGCCAAGGAACGCGACGTCAACAGGGAGGAGCGAGGAAAGGTCCCCCTGATTCGCAGGCAGGTCGCCGTTCGAGTTGATCGGCCAGCCATAGAGCACGAACCCGGCCGTGTTCCGCAGCAGTCCTTGCGAGTCTTCGGAGAACGATCCGCTTCGTGTGTAGAGGAATTCCTGACCGAAGTCGGTCGAGCGCTTGACCGGGAACATGCCGTTCCCCGATATCGCCGCATCTGTCGCCGAAGAGGTCTGCTGGATCGGGCCCTGCTGGTCGACGCGCTGGACGCGGGTCACGGAAACCGTACCCGGCGAGAAGCGCGACAGGCGGCTCTGGGTTGTGACGAGCGAATCGAAGAACGCTTCGGACCGCTTGAAGCCCGTCGTGCTCACGTTCGCGATGTTGTTGGAAATCATCGCCGTGTTCTGCGACTGCGCCGCCAGCGAGGACGTCCCTGTGAAAAGTGCACCAAACAAGCTCATTTTACGTCTCCTTTTCTTCGTAGTTTCGAGTTTCGAGAAGCGAGTTTCGAGAAGCGAGTTCCGAGAAGTTCTCGCTTCTCGAACTCGCAACTCGAACTCGCAACTGACATCTCATTTTCATCGGCTCATGCTCGACAATCGTTCGGTCATCTGGTCGATGGTGGTGATGACCTTGGAACTCAGTGTGTATCCGCGCTGGGCGATCATCATGCGCGCGAACTCATCTGCGATGTCGACATTCGAGGATTCGAGCGCAGCCGCCGTGACAAAGCCCGCGCCTTGTGTGCCGGGCAGGGCGATCATCACCTCGCCCGAGTCCGCCGTCTCGCGGAAGGCCGTTCCGGCCACGTCGTCGAGGCCGTTCGCGTTCGCGAAGACCGCGAGCGGGATCTGGTAGAGGTTTTGCTTCACGCCGTTCGAATAGCGCGCCTGAACGATGCCGTCCTCGGTGAACTCGACGCCCGTGCGCTGGCCCGCGCCCGCACCGTTCTGGGCCGTCGTGATCGTCGTGTAGGAGCCGCCCCACTGGCTGACGCGCGAAATGTCGACCGTGAATCCGACCTCGTCGCCGGTTACCGCCGGGTCGAAATCGATCGGGTTCGTGGCAAGGTCGATTTCGATATTGCCTTCCGCGTCCGGCAAGGCGTTGAGCTGGCCCTGACCGGTAAAGTTAATGAGACCACGCCTTGCCTCGGTCCGGGCCTGACCCGTCGGGTCGGCGGGGTCCGGGATCATGACGCTCACCTCCCACCACGTAAAGACGTTTGGGTCCGTCGTGTTTGCAAAGGCGGGAAAGTCCGCCTGGTCCGGGTAGGCCGAGGCAGCGTCCGGTGTCGCCGTAATATCGAAGTCGGGCTCGAAGGTGAAGTCGGCGGGGTTGTCCGGGTCTTGCACGATATTCAGCGTTCCCGCCCCGAAAATCGGGTTGTTCGGCCCGAAGGCGTTCACAGTGATCGTTGCAGATGGACTGATCGAGCGCACCAGAAGGCGGCCTTCTTCTGTCAGGCTCGCCCGCAACTCGCTGCCGTTGCCATGGGCGTTAAGCGCGTCGATCAGGCCCTTGACGGTGCCAATCTGGTTGTTTGCGATATCGTCGGCTCCGGCCACGAAGGTGTAGGTTTCGGGAGCGGATGCTGGCGGAGGCGCACCACCGGACGAGGCGGCGGGTGTGATTTCAAGCGTGAACTGGTCACCCGTGACGATCGCCGGGAACGGGCTGCCTGAGCCGATGATCGGGTCGTCGAGTTCGATCATGGTCGTCGTGTTCGACGAGAAGTGCGCCATCGGTCCGACGATCTTGCGGAACTCGAAGGTGACCGGGTGTTCGACGTCCTGCGCCGTTACGGTCGGCCCGAGCGCCCGTCCGTCGTAAACGCGGATGGTGCGCGAGAAGGGTGAAGGCGTTTTGCTGCCAACCGGCAGTTGCCCGGGCGGATTCAGGAATTGCGGGTCGACGGGGGTTTCGTCGGCGTTGAGGTTGAGCTGGAAGCGCGCCTGCGTCGTCGCGATGGGCGTGAGATCGAGCATGTCGACCTGCACCGGCACGAGCGACTCGAGACCTCCTGTCGCAAGATTGCCGGTGTCATCATATTGCCAGCCGTAGAGCACAAGTCCCGACGGGTTGCGCATGACCCCGTCTGCGTCTTCGCTGAACGCGCCGTTGCGGGTGTAAAGGAAATTCGATTCGTCGGTGGGCGACTCCTTGACGGCGAAGAATCCGTTTCCGGAAATTGCGGCGTCGGTCGTCGAACTCGATTGCTGGACGAGCCCCTGCTGGTCGGCGCGCAGGATTCGCGTCGCCTTGACCGCGCCGGGGCCGTTCCAGACGCCGCGCCCGCTCGTGGTCACGAGTTCGTGGAAGAATGCTTCGGAGCGCTTGTAGCCGGTCGTCGAAACATTGGCGATGTTTTGCGATACCATCGACGTTGCCTTCGCCTGGGCCATCATCCCGGCGGCGCCGGTATAGAGGGATCCGAACAGGCTCATCAGACCGTCTCCTCTTCGGTTGTTTCGTCGGTTTCCGTTGTCGTGTCGCTTGTTTCGGTCGTGTCGGCGGCCGTTTCATCCTCCTCCTCGACAAGCGGCGCGGCCGGTTCCGCCGCCTTGAGGACGTTCGAGAGTGGCACCGCCCGTTCGCCGACGATCAGGAACAACGTGCCGTTCTGGGTTTCAACGCCACTGACGCGGCCCGAAACTACGGTCGTGGTGTCCATCATGTCGCCTTCGACGTTGCTGGCGTCGAGCCGGATGGAATATGTGCCGGGTTCCATCGGCTTGCCACCGTCGCTGCGACCATCCCAGACGAAGTCGTGGGCTCCCGCGCCTTTTTCGGCTTCCTCGCTGTAAACAATCTGGCCTTTTTCATCGAGAATGAAGATGCGGGATTCCTCGGCCGATTCGGGCAGGGCGTATTTCATTTCGACCGGTGTCGCACCGTCATAGTTGAACTCGCCTGACACATAGTTAATGTCGAGCCCGACATAGCCGAGTGACATCCCGAACGAGTTTGCCAATTGCATCTGGACGAGGCTGTCGAGCTTTTTGTTGGAATTGATCTGCTGCTCGACCTGACTGAACTGCACGAGCTGGCTCGTGAACTGGTGCGTGTCCATCGGATCCAGCGGGTCCTGGTTCTGAAGCTGCGTGGTCAGCAGCGTCAGGAACTGGCTGAAATCGTCGGCCAGCTTGCCGAGCGTGGCGTTCGTCTGCTGTTGCTGGTAGATCGCCGAGTCGATCGTGACGTTACTGGTCATGGGTTGCTCCTTTTAGTCGCGAGTAGCGAGTTCGAGTTGCGAGAGACGCTGGTGTTCCCTTCGTGCGGTAATTTCGTCTCTTTCGTTTTCTCAAGTCGTTCCATATCTCTCATCTTTCGCAACTCGCACTCGCAACTCATAACTAAACGTACAGGTCGTACCGCATCGCCCCCGTTTCCGGGTCGATGTAGAAATCCATCGTGGTTTCGATCAGTTCGGCGGTTTCCCCGCCGTCCCCGTCACCGCCACCCGCCGGGCCTTGCCCGTCATGGCCGCCGTTCTGCGAGAAATCCTGCCCGTCCTGGGCCAGCTCGAAGTTCAGCGAATCGCCGCTCACGTCGAGCCCTGCATTCTGCAGTGCGCGTTCAAGGACCTGCGCATCGCGCTGGAGCATGAAATATGTCTCCGGCTTTTCGATCAGCATGTGTGCCTTGACGCTTTTATCCTTGGCCGAGAACTGCATCCGCACCTCGACGCGGCCCAGATCCGGCGGATCGAGCTGAAGCGTCAGGTTGCGGGAGTCCTGCGTCGTGCCGACTTTTTGCATGTGCGCGGCGACCACTTGCGTGGCCGGGTGGGCCGCGCTCGCATGCTGGGCGTGTGTGACGACCTGGGTCATCGATCCGGTGCTTGTCAGATTCTGGCCCAGCGGGTGCAGGTTCATCTGGTCGGCGACCGTGTCGCTCCAGCCGCGCGGCGCGAACAATTCGCCCGCGAAGGGAAATTCGAGGCCGCTCAGGAAACTGATGAACATGGCCGGATTGTTGTTGTTCGCCGCGCCGCCACGGGCATTGCTCTGGCCGGTTGAGGCCTCCGCGCCGTCTGCACCGGCGATCACGCCGCCGATCCTGCCACCCGTGCCGTCATTGACGCTTGCGCGCGGTCCCAGCAGGGCGTTCATCGCCGCTTCGAGCGAGGGAGGACCGGCCGGCGCCTGTGCCGCGGTGGAGGGGAGGGGCGCGGCGGCCGCCTGGCCGGTCATGCTGTTTCCGCTTTTTGAAACAAAAAGGGCTTTGGGAAGAACAATGGCGTCGAACGGCCCGTCCGCCTTCGGCGGCATCATCTTCACAAGCCCGACGATTACGCCCTGAACGCCTTCGTCGCCGTCATACTGCTCAAGGATGTCGCGCGCGAATTTTTCCATCGCCTCGCTCAGTTTTTCCGGCGAAAGGCCGGTGGCGACAAGGGCCGGGAACTCGCCTCCCGAGACGGATCCCATCAGGTCCTTTTTCGTAAGCTTGCCCGTCACGTCGATGGCGGGAGTCTCGCCTTCCGGCAGCCCGGCGAGCAGCGAGCCGAGAAACTCGAGGAATTTCTTCTTGTCCGCCACGTTGTCGAGGAGGTTCGTTGCCTGACCCGTGGTCATCAACGCCTCGTTCAGCATTTCCGGTGACAGGTCGAGTGTCTTGCCCTCGATGGTGACGCCGAGCGTCCCGTCCGGCAGCTCTGTGATCTTCACGTTCTGCAACTTGCCGAGAGCGGGGCTGCCGGATTGCAGGGCGGTTTCGCCGTTTTTCGAACCGGCGGCGGTTTCTTTCGGCGTCGTCGCGAGCCGTGCGAACATCAGGTCGAAGAAACTTCCGCCTGAAAGGCTCATGACGCCCGTGCCGGTTCCGGCGAGGGCGGTCTTGCCCGCACCGCCCTGGAGGCTGGCGCCGGGTTTGGCGATGCTGGTTTGAAATGCTGCAGTGTCCATCTGTGTCCGGTCCTTGTGTTTTTCGGTCGTTATTCTTGTTTCAGGCGGATTCGCTGACGCCTATGGAAACGGTCTTGTTCGGGTTCGTCGTCACCTTGCCGGCGGCTGAATAGTTCACGGTGTTGACTTTGGCCGCATGCTCGCGGGCGCTTTCCATCAGGCGGTTCGAATAGCGCTGGACGCCGCGGTTCATGCTTTTGAGCTTTTTAAGATTAAGCGTGGTGGTCTTCTGAAAGGCCTCTTGCCTTTCCTCAAGCTTTTTGCGAAGGCTGACCTTGATCCCGGCAAAATCGTCCTTGCGTTCCAGAATCTGCGTCGCGCCGTCATGGTAGGCCTGCGCAGCGCGGATTTTCTTTTCCTGCAGGCCGAAGAACGTCTTTGTATCGGCCGTGGTGAGGGCGCGGGTTTCCGCGTCGAGGATGCCGTGCAATTCGTCGATGATGGTCATCATCTCCTGCATGGCGCGGTTCGGGTCTTTCGCCAGCACGACGCACGCGGCGCGTTCGTCCTGTGCCGTTTTTGCCTTGCTCATCGAAAAATGGTCGCTCATTGTGCATCCTCCTGTATTCGAATCAGTTCGGCTTTCACCTGGTCGGCGATACCGATGGTCCCGGTTTGCGCAATCATCTTTCCGTATTCCTGAACCATCATGCCCCGGAACACTTCCTCGCCCTTGCCGCCGCCGAATAAGCCGTCGACCTCGATCTGCTCGAAGATCGGCTTGAGCATGGCGCTCAGGAAAACGGCCTCGAACTCGCGGGCGCTGTCCTCGATCGCCTTGATGTTTTTGATCTCTCCATTCGCCTTCAGCCCGTCGATATTCCGCTTTGCGTTCGCCGCAGCTGACTGGGAGAGGAGGAGGGAGGTGTCTTGCATAATGGCTTCCATGGCGCGCCCTCCCTTACATCGTCTCTATTTCGGCTTGCAGGGCGCCGGACGCCTTGATGGCCTGAAGAATGGTGATGATGTCGCGCGGATTGACGCCGAGCCGGTTGAGCCCCGTAACGAGGTCGTGCAGCGTTACGCCGGTATCGAGCACCGCAAGCTTCGCATCTTCGCCGTTCACCGCGATATCGGTGCGCGGGACGACGACGGTCTGGCCGGCGTTGGCGAACGGGTTGGCCTGGCTGACCTGCGGAGTTTCGGTGATCTGGATGGTCAGGTTGGCCTGAGCGATGGCGACCGGCGATATGCGCACGTCCGAGCCCATGACGATGACGCCCGAGGTCTCGTCGATAACGACGCGGGCGACCATGTCGGGCTGGACCGGCAATTGTTCGATATCCGTCACCAGATCGACGAGCGTGCCGTCATAGTCTTTCGGCTTTTTGAGCTTCACGCTGGCCGAATTTTCCGCCTCGGCAATTTCTGCCGACATGAAGCCGTTAATGGCGCGGGCGATGCGGCGGGCGGTTGTGAAGTCCGGGTTGCGCAGGGCCAGGCGGATCGAGCCGAGCTGTTCAAGGTCGAAATCGATCTCGCGCTCGACGATGGCGCCGCTGGCGATCCGGCCCGATGTGGGGATATTGCGCGTGACGGACGCGGCTTCGCCTGAAAAGGAGAAGCCCGAGATGGCGACCGGCCCTTGCGCCACGGCGTAAACCTCGCCGTCGGCGGCGAGCAGGGGGGTCACAAGGAGCGTGCCGCCCTGCAGGCTTTCAGCGTCCCCGAGCGCGGAAACCGTGACGTCGATGCGCGAGCCCTGATTGGAAAAGGGCGGCAGCGTCGCGGAGACCATCACGGCGGCGATATTGCCGGTGTTAAGGTTCTGGTCGCGGATATTGACGCCGAGTCGTTCCAGCATGGCGATGAGCGATTGCTCGGTGAAAGGGGAGTTGTTGAGCGAGTCGCCCGTACCGTTCAGCCCGACCACGAGACCGTAGCCGACGAGCATGTTGTCGCGCACACCCTCAATGGCGACGATATCCTTGATGCGCGAGGTCTTCGCCTGCGCCGACGCGACAAAACCGATCAGCGCCAGTCCCATGACGACGACCATCCAGAGCGCTTCGAACACAAGTTCGCCGTCGGGCTTCGTGCCGGAGTTCCGTTGCCTGTTTTTCGCCGTCTTCATGGTTTTCACCTTCACGGGTTTCATTCCGCAAAGGCCCATGCGAAAATCGTGCCAGTCGATGTGAAACCCTCTCACTCGGGAGATTGCGTATGGT
>RZZS01000138.1 GCA_009929775.1 Alphaproteobacteria bacterium | reverse complement strand
CTATCAGTATGTGGCGCCCGAAACTATGTGGCGCACCGTCTGACTCGTCCCGCAGTGCCGAGCCGCCAGTCAGACGAGCGCCACATAACGGTCGATCAAAGACCCCGAAGGAACGCCATCAGATCGGGCCGCTTGTGCCAGGACGTCGTCGCCCCCTTCCCATCCGTCGGTGGCGCGCAGATGGCGAGAGCACGGGCTTTGGTCTCCAGGTCGGTCTCTGCATAGATGTTGGTCGTGGTCAGCGAGACGTGACCCAGCCAGGCCCGGATGGTATTGATGTCCACCCCCGAACGCAGCAGGTGCGTCGCCGTACTGTGTCTGATGACATGTGGACTGACGCGCTTCGTGGCAAGCGACGGGACCCGTGCGCCGGCTCTCGAGGCATGGCGTTCGACCAAGGTGTGAATGCCGAACCGGGTGATCGGTTGAGCATTGCGATTCAGAAACACGCGCTGTTCCGGCCCGCGTTGTGCGGCCAGGCGTTTCAATTCATCGAGTGTGACGGACCACAACGGACACAAGCGCTGTTTATTTCCTTTACCGAGAATCCTGACGCTTGGGGCGTACCAATCGATGTCCCCGATCCTGAGCGATGCCGCCTCGGTGGCACGCGCCCCCGAGTTGTACAGGAACAGCAATAGGGCATAGTCACGCTGCCCCTGCACCGTTTGTCGATCCGGCGACGCCAGCAGCGCATCCATCTCCGCTTTCTCGAGGTACGTGATCAGCGGATGGTCGGTCTTCTTGAACGGGATCTGACGAACCTGCATACACCACTCGATGCATTCCGGATTGCGCTCCCCGATGAATTGTGCGAAGGCATGCACGGCGCCGAGGCGCTGGTTGCGGGTCGCCACCATGCAGCCTCGGTGCGCTTCGACGTCGTCGGCGAGAAACGCGCGGATGAGATCCGGAGTCAGATCGGTGATCTTCAGATGGTCAATCGCCTTGTGGAGACGATCACTGACGAAAGGCAGCAGCAACGCCAGCATGTCCCGATAGCTGCGCTGGGTGTTGATCGAGAGGTTGCGCTCCAGCACCAAATACTCGAGCAGGAAACGCCGCACCCAAGGACCGAGCACTCCGGGATCACTCATGGGCATGCTCCAGTGCATAGCGTTCGAAACGCAGGCTTGCCTCGTGGAGCAGATCCGCCGTCATGGTCAGATAACGCTGCGTCGACGACAGATCGACATGTCCAAGATAGGTGGCCAATTTAGGCAACAGATCGTTCAAGTCGGCACCGCTGCGATACCACGCGACGAGACGGTGGACGGCTGCCGTGTGCCGAAGATCATGCAGGCGTGGTTGTCGCCTTGGACCGCCCTCACGAGCAATCCCCGCGGTGATGCGCAGGCGTCGAAAGGCGCTTTGGACGCACGACTTTGTCAGCGCAGTACCATCCCGGAGGCAGAACAAGGGCGCCGTTGCGGCGGCCGACTGCAGGCGCGGATTGGCACGAACGTAGTCGCTCAGGACCTGTGTTAAATCCGCGCCCAATGGCACATCACGTGTCTTGTAGAACTTCGTCCCGCGAACCCGCAGGCAGGCGCGCGGCAGATCAACGTCGTCAAGGCCGAGCGAGATCGCTTCGCTGAGGCGCAGCGCGGCGCCGTAGAGCAGGAGCAAGACGGTTCGAAACACGTCGGCATCGATTCGGGCTCGGCTGGAACAGGCCGCCGGCACAGCCTCGAGCAAGCGTTTGAGTTCCGCCCGAGAATAAATGTACGGTACGAACGCGGGCATCGTCTGCACGGCAACCGTCCGGGGCAGCGGGATGCAGACCACACACCCACGGGCCAGGGCAAACCGGTAGAGCCCCGACAGGACGCGGTATTTCTTCTCCCAGTAGGCCGTCACCGGTCCGTTGCCGTCGAGGAAGGAGAGAATCTCTTGGGGTCCGACCTGCGCGAGGGGCTGGTCACCGACGCAACGGCAGAACGACCGGAGGATCGCGTCCTCGGTCTGAAACCGGTAACCCAAAGCACGCTTGTGGGAGATGTACTGTGAGACGATCGCGCCGAGGATCATCGCAGTGCCCCCAGATCGATGTCGGCCACTTGCCGAAGCCCCACCAGATCGACTTTGGTGTAACTCAACGTGGAATTCGCCGCGCGATGACCGAGGTGATCACCGATCTGCTTCAGCGTAAACCCCGAAGCCAGCAGATGGCTGGCGCAGGCATGCCGCAAACAGTGCGCGCCGTGCGGCGACAGCGTCAGGCCGAGACGACTCAGTCGGTTGTGTACAAGGGCCGTGATGCTGGCCGCCGACAGCGGGCGGATCGGTGCAAGGAGGGAAAGAAAGAGCGCCCGCTCGCCGCATCGTGGTCGGACCTCACGCAGATAGCGCAGAATGGCTTGGCCGACGGCGGGCTGCAATGGGTAGCGTTGCGCGAGGCGTTGCTTGGGCCGATGCACCTGGATCCGGTCCTGTTCCCAATCCAAATCCTCCAGAGACAGCCCGGCCACCTCCCCACGACGCAGGCCGTACATCGCCAGCAACAGCAGAATCGCCCGGTCACGCATGTCGACGGGGCGATCGGTGCTGCAGCTGGCCAGCAGGCGTTGGACATCGCTCCAGTCGGGACCTTCGGGAAGACCTTCACGGGCATACAACCGAGGCGACTCGATCACGGCGGCCAGTCCCGAAGCACACCAGCCTCGGGCTTCGGCGAACGTGAAGAAACTGCGCAATGAACCGGCCAAGGCGGCCAACGAGGCGCGTGTCCAACCGTGTTTGCCTTTCGACTCCAGGAACGCATCGATGTCGGAGATGACAATGTCGCACAAGGCCGTCCGAGGCGGATTCAGCTCACGGAAGAACCACGTCAAGCGCTCACAACGCGTTGCAATCGTCACCGACGACAAGCCGCGTTCCTCGCGCAGATATCGGGCAAAGGCTTCGCGCTGCGCTGTAAAGGGGGGGTGCTCCGCCTCGCACGGCCGCAACGCGCCCATGCTCTGAACCCAGCGTGTGGCGAAGCGGACGATCAACTGTCGCGTGTCCGACGACCCGTTCGCTTGGGAAGGGACCCCCTGAGGCGTGACCGGCATCCGGCGATCCACGGCCAGTTCGATGTCCTGTCTGCTGATCGTGGTGCTGAGATCAAGGCTGTCGGCAACCGCCAGCAGCCCCCGGGCGATCTTCTTCAGCATCGCGTTGGAATAGCCCGCTTCCCCGCAGCCTTTCAGGAAAGCGTCTCGCTCGACCGCGTACGGGGCTTCCTGGTAGCGAGCGAGCGCGGCGGGCCGCTTCAAGAGCGTCGCAATCATGATCAACCTCCTTCTGTAAGAGGGATCATGATGACCAACAGCGGCGAAACTTATGTGGCGTATTTTCGGCCGATCCTCAGCGATCAGGTGGTCAGTACAGTGCTCGGCCACATAAATCACGGCGCCACATACTGATAG
>RZZS01000009.1 GCA_009929775.1 Alphaproteobacteria bacterium | reverse complement strand
CTCCAGCGCGGTGGCAGCCCGCCCGCCACACAGCATGAAATCGAGGAATTCATAGCCCGCCTGAATACCGAGCTGGACCGAAACCATTTCATTCGCAACCCTGACATGCGCCCGGTCATGCTGCGCAACATCCGCAACGTCTATTCCCGCGCAGATCTGACGCAACAGGAAGTGCGAACCTTGCACGGAATTCTCACCGCGCTGCTCGGCAAGAAAGGCCCGCCGAGGCACGATGATGATTGCCGCAACAAGGTATAAAAAAGCGCGGTCATTACCGCGCTTTCTTCTAATAAATCCAGAAAGTAAGCTTCCGCCTTACCGGCTGTAAAACTCGACCACCAGCGAGGGTTCCATGTGGACGGCGTACGGAACGTCTTCCAGCTTCGGGGTGCGCAGGAAGGTCGCCTTTCTGGCTTTTTCCTCAAGATCGATATATTCCGGTACGTCACGCTCTTGCGAGGCCAGGGCTTCCATGACGAGTGGCATTTCCTTGCTCTTCTGGCGAACTTCGACGATGTCGCCATCCTTGATGAGGAACGAGGGAATATTCACACGCTTGCCGTTCACAAGAATATGGCCGTGATTGACAATCTGACGCGCCGAAAAAACCGTTGGCGCAAATTTGGCGCGGTAGACGACAGCGTCCAAACGACGCTCGAGCAGGCCAATCAAATTTTGGCCCGTGTCACCGCGCAGGCGGATGGCTTCCTGATAGTAACGGCGGAACTGCTTCTCGCCGATATTGCCGTAGTACCCCTTAAGCTTCTGCTTGGCCTTCAACTGCGTACCATAGTCGGTCGGCTTGCCACGGCGCGCACCGTGCATGCCCGGACCGGTCTGACGCAGGTTATAGGGAGATTTCGCGCGGCCCCAGAGGTTGCAGCCGAGGCGACGGTCGATTTTATGCTTCGCGGCGTTACGCTTTCCGCTCATAGTCTGTTTCCTTTTCTTGTCTCACACGTTGTCCCACCGGACCGAACGACGGTTTGACGCGGCAAGCCACGCCAACGGGGCGAACAACTCGCCCTCTTTCGTGGGAATGCGCTGGTTTATATTGGTTTGCGCGGCCCAAGTCAAGGCTTTAGCGCCCGTACGGCTCCCGTTCAGGCACAATGTCCTTCAGGCTCGGCCTGGCTTTGACCGAATACCGCGCGTTCGACCTCCCGCATCCTGCGCATCCGCCGGATTCTATCCAGCGATGCCCCCAGTTCTCCGGGCCTGGGCACAGGCGCTCCGGTTCCGGCATCTGCCTCAGCGGTCTTTTCTTTTGGGGGAGGCAGGATGCGGAGGAATGCGGCTCCCAGCACGTTCATGAATTCAGGGCAGGAGTCGCGGAACCAGTGACCGACAGCGCGCTCCAACGCCTCAACAACACCGCAGGAACCGGTATTGCGGGCGATGAGCATAACGGGAAAATCCAGATATACGCGTTCCACAAGCCGATAACTATCATCATATAGCGCAAATCCGAATCGTGGAGGACTTGCCCCTTCGGCATGCAGCCCGATCTGAAGAAAGTGAGGCCCTTCTCCGAGTACAGACAGTCGAAGCGGTTCCGTCAGTCTGAGAACAAACCCCTCTCCCTCTGGCGACAATACCGGCGGACGGCGAAATTCAAGCTCATTGAAGCGTACATCGCGCAAATGTGCAGAGTTTACCATATCCCCCCCCCACGGTGGCATTTCAGCAATTCTCCTTACATTTAACCAAGGAACAACCGATCCGAAAAAGTCGACTCCGGAAATGCCTGCCATTTCCATAACATATGCCGTTTACGTTTTGTTAACCTTCACCGCGGCACCAGAGCCACCCAATCGGTTACCGTGAAAAATTTGCGCCGGCGCGAATTCCCCCATTGCCTTGGCCACTTAGTGGATGCACACTACTTCGGTCCTTATTGATCCACTCACGCACGTAGAAACGGAAACTACAATGACCATCAGAAAAGCATCGTTTGCTCCGACCTTGAAACACGCCATCCTCTCTCTCTCCGCTATAGCGATCGCGACATTTTCTGCCAACGCACCGGCGAAAGCGGACGATACGATCTACTTCGGAGTTATTCCTCTCGAGAGTCAGGACGCGATGCGGGAGAAATTTACTCCGCTCGCCGAGTTTCTTTCCGAGGAAATCGGACAACCGGTTCAGATCGTCGTCGGAAAGGATTATCAGGCCACAATGGACGATATGGGTTCCGGAGCCATCCAGATTGCCTATCTGACCCCGACGACCTATCCCAAGTCCGACCGGCAAAATCCCGATGCCGGAATCGTACCGCTCGTGAAGTTTGAGTCGGACGGCGAGGCAACCTACCGTTCTTACGTCATTGCCAACCCGAATGCTGGAATCGAGACGCTTGCAGACATAAAGGGCAGGAAGTTCGCTTTCGGAAGCGAGGATTCGACGTCTTCACACCTCATGCCGCGCAGCCTTCTGGTCGGTGCGGGACTGGATATCGACAAGGACCTCGCGGAATACAAATTCACAGGATCGCACAGCAACGCAGCGAAAGCCGTCGCCCTCGGGGTTATGGATGCCGGTGGTGTCAAGCAATCCGTTGCCGAGGAATTTGCGAACGAAGGCAAGGTGAAAATCGTCGCAAAGTCGGGCGATATTCCAGAGTTCCCCATCTGCGTCAACAGGCATCTCCCGACCGAAACGGCGGAGAAGATCAAGGCCGCTCTGTTGAAACTTGATCCTGCGAATGAAGAACACAACAAGGTTCTGATGTCGATCGATAAGAAGTACACCGGGGCAGAACCCGCCCTAAGCGAGGACTATGACATCATCCGCGAGATGGTCCTCAAGCTCTACGGCGAGGAGTTTTATGCGAAGTAAGGCGAAGATACGCCTGTAACCTGTTCCCGGGGAGCTTTCGACCATGGCCCGAAGCCATGCGCGGAAGCTCCCTGGAGGTGACTGAACGACCAGTTTGGGGGATTTCATGGCTACGGTTTGGGGTAAACTCGGTATCAAGCACAAGCTTTTTGGCGCAGCCGGCATTGGCATCATTTTCACGGTGGTCGCCATTACAGGATTACTGATATTCCAGATGGCCGCAAACAGCGGTAAAATGCTTGAAGACGTCCGCCTCCAAAGCGAGGCCGTCAAGGCGGGCCAATCTGAAATCATGAAATCGATCGAAGAAAAGATCGGCGCGTCCTTCCAATCCCTCGGAGAGATCGAGCAGGCAACCTTTGCGTCGCTGAAAACCAAACAACTCAGCGCTGCGCAAACATCGCTCGAGGTCAAGTTGAACGGCCTTTCCAGCATGGTTGCCAATATGGCGGGCAGTGCAATCGCAAACTTCGATTTCGATGCTCTCAACGCCTTCTGCAGGGACGCCAGCAGAGATCCCGACATCCTTATGATGTACATCGTGAACACAGACGGAGAGCCCTTTACCGACTACATCGACAGGGAATGCCCGAAATTGCGTCAGCTGGCGGGAGATTCGATTACGGGGATCAGAGAACTCGCGCACATTCTCGACGGCCGGGAAGATGTTCTAAAGCTGGAGCGCGAGATCAGCTATCGCGACAATATCGTCGGAAAAGTGATCCTCTACGCCAATACCGACGCAATTCGCGTGCAACAGCAAAGTGTCGAGACGGATATTTCCAGTGCCGTCGCACAGTTCAAGGCCCAGATGGACCAGACCGGCACATTGGTCAACACCGGTTTCGCGGATCTTCAATCCTCTATTGACGAGCGTTTCGACGACCTTGGGCAGCAGATGGACAGGAAAAGCGCCGACTTTATCCGGAACTCCATTTTCGTAAGCATCGTCCTTGGCGCAATTCTCGCCGCGGTCACTCTTTCGCTCCTGCTCGCGGTGATTTCCCGGGCAGTCACCGGACCGATCCGGCAGATCGCCGCGGCCCTGAAGGAGATCGCCGAAGGGAATCTCGACGTCAAGATTCCTGCCACGGACCGCGAAGACGAAATCGGCGAAATCGCGAACGCCGTGGCTTCCTTCCGAGAGATGTCCATCAAGGCACGCGAAACAGTTGAGCGCGAGAAGGCCGAACGGCTTCGCAAAGAGCAGCGTCAACACGTCATGGACGAACTGGTGCAAAACTTCGACGCAGAAATCCGCGAACTGGTCGGCACGCTGTCATCGGCGGCGAGCGAGATGCAAAGCGCCTCCGAGAGCCTCCTGCGGAACGTCGACAACACCAACCACAACGTTACGCTTGTCGCCTCCGCTGCGGAAGAGTCGTCCTCCAACGTCAATTCGGTCGCCGGTGCAACTGAAGAACTGACCGCCTCAATTGGGGAGATCAACCAGCAGATCAACCAGGCCAGCCGGATTTCCGCCGAAGCGCAAGAGAAAGCGACCGCAGCAACATCTGAGATGGAAAGCCTCGTCGCTTCCTCGGAGAAAATTACCGAAGTAATTACGCTGATCACAGATATCGCCGAGCAGACGAACCTTCTGGCTCTCAACGCCACGATCGAGGCGGCACGCGCCGGAGACGCCGGCAAGGGATTTGCGGTCGTTGCAAGCGAGGTCAAAAACCTCGCAAACGAGACCACGAAAGCAACCGGGGAAATCTCGTCACAGATCCGCGACATCCAGAGCGCGACGGCCTCCTCGAGCAGCGCGATTGCTGAAATCGTCTTGGTTGTTAATCGAATCGGTGAAATCTCCGCTGCCATCGCCGCCGCCATGGAAGAACAGGAAACGACGACGGAGGAAATTGCCGCAAACGTCTCCCAAGCGTCCGCCGGGACACAGGAAGTAACCAGAGGAATCAGCGAAGTCGCAAGCATGACCGCCGAGACGAAGGAAACCGCGAACACCGTCCGTACGGCCTCCGGCAACCTCGCCGACCGCGCCCGCACGCTTTCGGCTCAGGTTGACTCCTTCCTGTCCGGGGTTCGCTCGGCTTAAGGGGACTCGAAAAATGGAATGGGCAATCCAGCCCTCCAACCGCCGGAACGCGGAGCCGTTCAGGTCTCCGCGGAGTTTTTTGCCATTATTCGCGGAATGGTGGGCCCGGAGGGACTTGAACCCCCGACCAAACCGTTATGAGCGGTCCGCTCTAACCAACTGAGCTACAGGCCCTGCCGAAAGTGAGTATAACCGGATAACAGTCTTTTGGAACAATTGCCATTCGTTTTTTCAGGATGGCGTCCGGTGCGCTGCCAGTTCCTTTGCCCGAAGAGCGCCTCCGATGCCGTTCCCTTCCGCCAAAACGAAAAACGGTCGCCCCGGCTTTTCGCCGACGATCACGACGCTCTGTCCGTCCAGAAGCCTGGAATAGGCCGTATGCAGCGCCCGGTGCAACGTGTCCTGAAACGCGGTTCTTAATCTTAACGACTCCGGCGCGGCAGGCGTTCTGGAGAGAAGATCAAGCTGGCCGTCGTCAACCGGAAATGCGGCAATTTCTCTTGTCTGCAAATGTCCGTAACGCGGACGAATGCGGAACAACGATCCGCCATCGCTCTGGCTTGCCTGAAGCATGGCCATTAACAATTTCTGTGCGAATCCTCCCGCTCCAGCGCTCATCTCCACAAAATACCGTCCTTCGTACTCTGACGAGCGCATGGGCGCGTAGCGACTTTTCGCCTCGATGAACGAAGCGACAAGGGAGGGCGGATTCAGGGACATCAAAACAGCCTGAGGAGGCTCCGAACGCTTTTGCGCATTGCGCATAAGACAGATTTTGTCGTCGGGAATCCCGAAATGGCGGTGAGACGTATGGGTCAGATCGCCGGCCGGTATTTCCTGAACGTCCGTGCCCATGGCCCATGCGCGCAGATCGTCGAGTTTCTCCGGTGCCAGCAAGGTGGCGAGCGGCGTCATCCCCTTCCCATCGCGGAACATCAGGCGCACGGGCTTGCCGTAAAGCTCCAGTTCCCGCGTCAGATTTTCCTTGTCGCGCGCTTCGTCGAGAAGAATGTATGGAAGCGTATACGCACCGGACGCCTTGATGCTGGAGCACCCTTTGGCCTCCAGTTCAACCCACGGCCAGACGGGGATGTCCAGCGCTTCACCGAGTTCGTGGACGATTTTCGCGGGCAACATAACCTGGAATTCCTCCCACCGGTCGCGTACAGCCCCCTTCGTCATATAGACGAAACCTTTGTGCGGCGATTCATTGACGGTCACGGCACAGGCATGATTCCTGTCCTGCTCCCGAACACACCAGGTTGGAAAATTGTCTTTGAAAAGCTCGATATTGACGCTTTCCAAACGTGTAAAACCACCGGCGAGCAAGACCCCGGGCAGGTACTTGACCGCCAGTCCGACCGGCGGACCGCCATTAAAGGTGACAGGAACGATATTGCCGTTACGCAGGAGCGTGCGGGTATCATCGCTCATCTCCCGGCACAAAGCGTCGAAAGGCGCGGTTTTTACCGCGTTAATGGCGGAGAAGACTTCCCTGTTCATGTTCGTTATGCCGGTTTTTTAGACGGCGGCATATTAGAAGATACCGGAAACAAATATCAAGCTCTTTTCATAAAGCAAAGCCACTAATTTCCCGAAACAGTCGCGCAGAGCCCCCGGGCGTTGCCGTTCGTCAAAACCGACCTACGTGATTTGGACGACCGCGCGGATTTTTGTCCACGGAGGGAATCATGAAAACCGTCTTCGTCGCATCGCTGACCGGCGGAAGCGCGAACACCGTCACGCAGGCCGTCTGCGCCGAGAAGCTGCTGGAGGAAACCGGCCTTCATCTTGCACAGATATTCGACGGCGGCATGGCCTGCGCGTCCGGCGGCGCGATCAACGGCGGCGCACTGTCGCTCGGCCCGGACGGAAAACCGCTCGTCGACGAGCACCGGCTCGTCGAAATCTGGCCGACCTGCGCCGAGCGGATATTGAAACGGGACCTCGGAGCGGCTCTGCGCTTTGTCGGCGGAGACAAGCCGGTTCTGTCCTCGGAGGGACGCATCGCCGTTATGAGGGAATGCCTTGGCGATATCCCCCTTTCCCGGATACAAAACGACCTCGTCATCATCGGCCATAACGTGGAGACCGCTTACGGAGAAATCTTCTCCTCCCGTTACGCCCGAGGCGAATTCGGACCGCGCACACCGGATTTCATCCTGCGCGACCCGCGCGAGCACGATTTCCTGTTGAGCGACGCGGTCGTTGGCTCCTCCGCCCTGCCGGGGATCTTCGAAAGCCACACCATGACCAATGTCGCCGGGCGAACCCTCATCATCGCTGACGGAGGCATCAGCAAGAACAACCCGATCAATCTGGCCACCAACATGGCCTTGAACAAGTATGGTGCAGATACGAGGATTGTCGCCTTTGAATTCGGGTCCGGGATCGAGCGCATCGATCCCGATTTCGAGAAAAAGGGCTGGCGCGACTGGCAGAGGCGCATCCGCAACAACTACGTCCATCACACGTCAGGGCTCGAGCGCCCTGCACTTCTCTTTAATCCGCAGGTGATCGATTTTTTCAATTTCGACTTCGTGCTGAACGATATTGCGGACAAACTTTCGGAAGCGGGCGCAACAGACGTCCCGGTGCCCTCGGCGGATCGTCTGGACGGCAGGCCCGAACAGGTTGAGGCACTGATCGCCTACACCCGGTACGCTCTGGAGCATGGAGAGTTGAAAGAGACGTTCCGGCGCGCCTGCGAAAGCATTGGGGAGCGACATCATACCCGAAAGCGGTCTTTGTTCCGTCGGCTCAGCCACCCTGCCGACAGGTTCCGCAAGCCACCCGGCCCGGCGGGCGACACTCCGCCTCCGTCGCCCGTGCCTTTGCAGTAGATCCGTTGCCGGGGTTTGGGGAGGCGACGGGATATAAAATCAAGCCTCAAGGAGGAGTGAGCGGACATCCTTCAGGAATTTGGCGAAGGAACGGGAATTGCGTTCGGCCATGACCATGTCAAACCGGGCCGCCAGCCTCGGCTGATCGACGCTGGAACTGTATTTCCCCGAGATCCCCCGTGCCTCAATCCAGCCTTTTGCGTCCCGGATTCCCTCCGGGTCCCCGGGTGTTTCAAGGTCAATCGGGAAGCCGCTCTCTCCCGCCAGAGATGAAGCGGACGCGATAAACCAGGCCTCGGTTTCCCGGTTTGCGACGACGACATTCACGGCCTTATCCGGGCGGAGACTCAGGACTTTATT
This sequence comes from Alphaproteobacteria bacterium, assembly GCA_009929775.1. Lineage (GTDB taxonomy): Bacteria > Pseudomonadota > Alphaproteobacteria > Micavibrionales > Micavibrionaceae > RZZS01. The sequence continues at coordinate 43,547 of RZZS01000009.1, read as the reverse complement.
CCTCACACGGGTTGCCAGATCGCGCGGACATTCGTCATCCGCATCAAAGAGGATAATAATTCCGCCGTCATTTCTTACAGCTTTGGCGGCCAGATTTAGCAACCTGCCGAGTTCGTCGTCTCTGTTCAGAATTTTTCCGCGAGAAAGCCGAAAAGGCTTATGAACGGCGACCTGAAGCCCGGGCGCTGACATTTCGACAATTCGCCTGAGAATAACGGGGATCGAACGGACTTCCCCGTGCCCCTCGACGATGCACGCGATGTCAACCATCAACACTCTTCCTTGTCGAAAAGAGAGTCCTGAACCGATTCGGGTTTATAGTCCGGGTCGGGAGACAATTGGTCCATCCGTAACAACTCGCCGGCCGTATAGAGTTTTTCTTTCATTGCTTCCCGACCGATCCTGTCAAGCGGGGCGATGATCGTCGTTCCCTCCTCCGAACGAACGGCAAGGACGGAACCTTCGGAGATGCTCTCGTCGTCGAGGAGATCGGGACTGTGGCTCGTAACCAGAACCTGCACGCTTTCGGATGCCTCGTTCAGCGCGTCCCGCAAAATACCCGCGGCTGCCGGGTGCAGCGCGGCCTCCGGCTCTTCTATGCCGACGAGCGGTATTCTGTACCGCGCCTCCGCCTTTCCCTGAAAAAGAGCGACCAGAACGCCAAGCGCCCGGAGCGTTCCGTCGGACATGCTGGCCGACGGAAATTGCCACGGGTGTTTTTGTCCCTGAACTTTTTGATAAAATTCGAGCCCCTCTTTGTTATGCCCGGATATGGTTTTCGAATCGATATTTTCTATGCCGGGCACGACGGCTCTCAGAAAGTCTTCAATGCGGCCCTTGAGGCCCTGGTCTTTCTTGAGATTTCTGACCACGCTTGCGATATTGCCGCCATCGCGCGCCAGAATCTCGCCGGACCCGGGCGATTGCAGCTTTTTGATTTCTTCCGGATTGAGGTTGTAGAACGCCATGCGGGACAGGTTTTCATACACCTCCCTGAAATCCGGGGAACCTGAAGCGCTCAGCAGGAAAAGCCTGCCTGCTGTGGATGCCGGGGGCGTTTTGAGGCTTGTCGATATGAGTTCGCCGTTCTCGACTATGAAAAAGGCGTCCTGCTCCATAAGCCCGTGAACGGTGCATTCTTCTCTACGAATATGAAATCCGCCGGGTTTTTGGGCAACGATCTCGAAACCATAATGGCCTGAACGCCCGCCCCTTTCTGTAAAATAGAGCTTGATGCTAAAATGCGTCGGATGTCCGCCCGACCTGCGGCGCACATTCTCGATCCCGCCATGCTTCAGCAAGGCGTTGTCCATGGGCTCTTGAACGGCGTCGGCGACAAAGCGCAGGGCATCGAGGAAATTGCTTTTTCCCGACCCGTTCGGCCCGACAAGGTACGTCAACGGCCGCAGACAAACATCACAAGCCTTGATGCTCTTGTAATTTCTGAGAGCAACTCTGGTAATGAAAACCGGGTTTGTCACGGTCCGGACCCTGCTTTGGGAAGTTTTGCTTTACGTATCCAGAAAACTCCGCAGCTTCCGGCTTCGGCTCGGGTGTTTGAGTTTACGCAGGGCTTTGGCTTCGATCTGGCGGATGCGTTCGCGGGTGACGTTGAACTGCTGGCCGACTTCCTCAAGCGTGTGGTCGGTGTTCATGCCGATGCCGAAACGCATGCGCAGCACGCGCTCTTCCCGCGGGGTGAGCGAGGCGAGGACGCGGGTCGTGGTTTCGCGCAGGTTGGAGTGAATGGCCGAATCGAGCGGTTGCAGCGCGTTCTTGTCTTCGATGAAGTCGCCGAGCGAGGAATCTTCCTCGTCGCCGATCGGCGTTTCGAGTGAAACCGGTTCCTTGGCTATTTTCAGGACCTTGCGAACCTTTTCTAAAGGCATATGCAAACGTTCCGCAAGCTCTTCCGGTGTCGGCTCGCGGCCGATCTCGTGCATCATCTGGCGCGACGTGCGAACCAGCTTGTTGATCGTTTCGATCATGTGCACGGGAATGCGGATCGTGCGGGCCTGATCGGCGATCGAGCGCGTGATCGCCTGCCGGATCCACCAAGTGGCGTAGGTGCTGAACTTGTAGCCGCGGCGGTATTCGAACTTGTCGACCGCCTTCATCAGGCCGATATTGCCCTCCTGAATCAGGTCGAGAAACTGCAGGCCGCGGTTGGTGTATTTCTTGGCAATGGAAATCACGAGACGCAGGTTTGCCTCGACCATTTCCTTCTTGGCACGGCTGCTCTCCTTTTCGCCCTTCTGGACGGTCGAGACGATCCGCCGAAACTCGCCAAGCGGCAGCATGGATTCTTCGGAAATCGACGCGATTTCATTGCGGGTGTCGATGATCCGGCTTTCGTACTTGTCGACGAATTTATCCCAACCCTTGCCGTTTTTCCCGACCCTCGAAAGCCATTTCGGATCGAGCTCGGAGCCGTAGTAATTTTCGAGAAACGCCTCGCGTTTGACTCCGCTGTCGAGGGCCATGCGCATCAACCCGCCCTCAAGGCTGACGAGTTGGCGGTTCATTTTGTACAAGCGGTCGATAAGCTGTTCGATGCGGGCGTTGTTGAGGCGCACCTCGTTCATCAGCACGACCATTTCGTGCTTGAGTTCCTCGTACTTTTTGTTGATGGCGGGCGCGGGCTCCTTGCCCTTCTGCAGGGCGTCAAGACGCTCCTGCTGGACCTTTTGCATTTTCTTGTAGGTCTTCTGGATCTTGCCGAAATTCTCATACACCTGAGGCGCGAGCTCTTCTTCCATGGCCGCCAGGGAGACGTTGCTTTCGTCGCCCTCGCCGTCTCCATCGCTATCATCGGAACCGCTGTCGCTCTCGTCGTCCTGATCGTCAGCTTCGTCCTCGTCGCTTTCGTCACCGTTTTGCTCGGCATCGGGACCTTCGCTATAGGTAGCGTCCAGGTCGATCACCTCACGCAGCAGAATGTCGCCCCGCTGGAGCGCTTCATACCAGGCAATAATCGATTCGATGGCAAGCGGGCTCTCGCAGATACCGCCGATCATCAGTTCCCGGCCAGCCTCGATCCGCTTCGCGATGGCGATCTCGCCTTCGCGCGAAAGAAGTTCGACCGAGCCCATTTCGCGCAAATACATGCGCACCGGGTCGTCGGTGCGGCCCATATCGTCATCGTCGATGTTACCGCCCGACTCGTAGTCGCTTTCCTTTTCTTCCTCTTCGGAAAAATCGTCTTCGCTCTCGACAAGCTGAATCCCGATATCCGAGATCGTCGCCATCGCGTCTTCGATCTGTTCGGAAGAAAATTCTTCTGCCGGAAGCGCTCCGTTCAACTCGTCATAGGTGACGAATCCGCGCTCCTTACCCTTGACGACGAGCTTCTTGACAATCTGCTCAAGCGTGCCCTTGGGCTGAGATTCCCTGCTTTCTTCCTGTTCCTTGTCGTTCACTGCCAAATTTCCAACCCGTCCTGAAGCCATAAGAGATAGCCTGTCCTTGCGATTAAATCCTGATTCGACCCGAGTTTCAAAGCTATTGGTGAGTTATCCATCGGATGGCTTGTTTAATTCATGCAAGGCGCATATTCGCTCAAACATTTCGTCCGTGGTCTCTGCGCCAAACACCTTTCCCAACGATCGTTGCTCCTGCGCGACCGTCTCGTCGCCTATCAGACGAAACGTATGCCGCCAGCCCTCGAGAACCTTGCCGATTTCAGCTTCGGGGCGCGCGAATCCGGCATGTATATATATGGAATCGGACAGAAGCTTGTCCAGCATTTCCTCATGCCCGAGCGCAATTAGATGATCCCGAACCGCCACTGCCGAAGGCTCTTCATTTTCCTGAAGGAAAACGAGAAGAGCATCCCGCAGCGCCCCCAGACGCGCCTCTGGCAGAGCGAGCGCCATCAGATCGTCCTCAACCGATTCGAAAATCGCCGGATGATTAACGAGGGCGGACACGAGAATCTGCTGGCGTAATCCGTCCTTCGCCTGCCGGGCCGGACGAACGATCGAGACCCCCGACGATGGAAGAGGCCTGCGCCCGGCGCCCGCCGGCGCCCGCCTGCGATTTTGTTGCCAGACAAATTCACGCATCTTCTGACGGAAGGACTCGCGGTAGTAGGACTGAAGCTGACGGTCCGGGATCTTTAGAGCCTCCTGATCGAGCGTTTCGGCGAGCCCGGCCTGCGACTCAGGCGTATCAAACGCGCGCCCGGCGGCGTGTATCGTCCAGAGGAAACCAGACAGCGGCATCGCCGCGTCCAGCACGCTCTGGAATGCCCGGCGGCCTCTCCCGCGGATCAGACTGTCGGGGTCTTCGCCTTCCGGAAGGAAGGCGAAGCGGGCTGTATGGTCCGGCTTGAGGAACGGCAGGATGCGGTCAGCCGCGCGCCGCGCCGCGCGTCGCCCGGCCTCGTCCCCGTCGAAACAGAGAATCGGGGCACGCTCGCCGTCCGGAATGAGCTTCCAAATTACCTGAATTTGCTCTTCGGTCAGCGCAGTGCCAAGCGGCGCAAGCGCCCCCCTAAAGCCCGCCTCAAAACAGGAAATGACGTCGAGATAGCCCTCCACGACGATCAGAGGCAGCCCGTCCGCGGCAGCCTGGCGCGCATGCGGCTCGCCATAAAGCATGCGCCCCTTGTGAAAGAGCGGCGTATCGGAGGAGTTCATATATTTGGGCGGCTTGAAATCGCCTGTGCGGGCTGGCCGCAAGTGTTCCGGCAGTATCCGCCCGCCAAAAGCAACGATCCGCCCGCGGCGGTCCGGCACAGGAAACATAACCCGGTCCCGGAAAAACGCATAGGGCGCACCGCCCCGGCTCGACGAGCGAAGGATGTCCGCCTCGATCATCTGCTCATCGCTGTAGCCGAGGCCGCGCAAATGCCCGGCGATCGCCTGCCCGTCATCCGGCGCATACCCGACCCGGAAAGCGGAGAGTGCCGCCTCTCCGATACCCCGTCCACGCAAATAGTCCAGCGCATCACGATTTACGGGGTTGCGAAGCTGTGCCTCCATATATTTCGCCGCATCCTCCATCAACGTATACAGGCTTTTTTCCTTGTCGGCCCTCGCGCGCTCTTCCGGCGTGGCGCGGGGCACCTGCATGCCCGCCAGCGCAGCCAGCATTTCCACGGCATCGATAAAGGAAAGATTGTCATGCTGCATGACGAATCCGATTACGTCGCCATGCGCCCCACACCCGAAGCAGTGATAAAACTGCTTGTCGTCATTTACGTAGAACGAAGGCGTTTTTTCGTTGTGAAACGGGCAGCGACCCTTCAACTCCCGCCCTGCCCGCTGCAGACGCACACGCTTGCCGACAATGTCGGAAAGCTGTAGCCGCATGCGGAGTTCGTCGAGGAAACGCGGTGTGATGGACATCCTTCTTCTACTACCAGACTTCGCTGAATATTGCGACAATCACGAATCGTCAAATATAGCAGCAAACGTTTTTGCCAATAATCTTGGTTACTAAAATAATAATTCAACGGATTACGAGTATTGGTGATCTTGCCTCGGAACGACCGGTGTAAACGCTTTCCAGTTGAAGCCGACGCCTTCTTGATGTATACTTGGCCCCATTAAGAAAGAATAATCAAATAAACAAACGGGAGAAGAATGTGCAACCCTCTCAGCTCCTTATGTTGCCAATTTACCATATGCCGGTCGACAGCCCGCCAGCGCACTTCGTTCATGTCATTGATGTTGTTTCAATTGAATACGCACGTAAATTCAACCTCGTCGAGCTTCACGAGGTTATGATCCGGTTAAAAGCAAAGCGCGCCGTCCGGACGGCAGAATCGCAGCTCGCGATCTGGGTTCCGCGCGGAGGAATCGACAACATATCTCTTCTTGACGAGCGCGTTCCGCCCGCAAACCGCCACACCAGTATTCTCGTCCACAATAACGGCAGCCACTTCGCGACAAGCGAACGCGCGGACAGCCTCGACTCGATCTGCGCTGCCTGACGTCGCAAACGCGGCTCTGTTTTCAAAATTTCAGTAGCCCGGAACTCGATTCCGGGCTTTCACGTCGGGGCCGGTTCGCTGCGCTTAACCCGCCAGCTTCTGCTTTACCAACGCACTGGCCGCCGCCATATCCATGCGACCGGCGTAATCGGCGCGCAAAACGGCCATGACCTTGCCCATGGCTTTGATGTCGTCCGCGCCGGTTGCTGCGACGACCTCGTCGACAGCTTGCTTCATTTCCGCCTCATCGAGCTGGCGCGGCAGGAAGCTCTCAATCACGGAAATCTCGGCGAGTTCGCGCCGTGCAAGCTCATCACGCCCGGCCTTGCTATAGGTATCAGCAGATTCCTGCCGCTGCTTGATCATGCTTTGGAGCATACCGAGAATCTCGGCATCCGAAATCGCATCGGCCTTGCCCTGCGTGCGCGAAGCGATATCGCGGTCCTTGAGAGCAGCAAGCATCAGACGAACGGTCGAAATCGTCACCTGGTCCCTTTCTTTCATGGCGGTTTTAAGGGCGGCGGTGAATTCTGTACGCTTGTCCATAGTGTCCTTCCTTTGCAAACCAGCCTTAATATCGTCAATCCGGCGAAAAAATAAAGCCCTCCGGAGCGGGGTCGAGGCGATTTTTACTTTTCTTTGCAACGCAGACAGGATAGATACTTGGTTCCAGTTCGAACTGGAATAGATTTGGTCTTATGGCGCACATCTCGAATCCCCAAAAACCAGACAACGCAACCGCCGTGATCGTGCTCGCAGACGGCACCCTGATCTGGGGACGCGGAATCGGTGCGCCCACGACGACGGTCGGGGAGATATGCTTCAACACCTCGATGACCGGCTATCAGGAAATCCTGACCGACCCTAGCTACGCGGGCCAGATCATCACCTTTACCTTTCCGCACATCGGCAACGTCGGCACAAACGCGGAGGACATCGAAGCCGTAACACCAGCTGCCCGCGGCCTGATTACGCGCGAGGACGTTACCCGACCATCCAGCTGGCGTGCGGCCAGACATTTCGACGAGTGGCTCAAGAGCTATGACCTGCCGGGCATTTGCGGCGTCGATACGCGGGCTCTAACCCGCCGAATTCGCGACGCCGGGGCTCCGAACGGCGTTCTTTGCCACGCACCCTCCACGAAGTTCGATCTCGAAAAACTGCACGCGACCGCCCGCGACTGGCCGGGGCTCGAAGGCATGGACCTTGCGAAGGAGGTCTGCTGCACCCAGAGCTACAAGTGGGACCGGTCGCTCTGGCAGTGGGGTCGCGGATACGGTCGGCAGGACGCCTCCACATTCAACGTGGTCGTCATGGATTTTGGCGTCAAGCAGAACATCCTTCGCTCGCTTGCCGGCGCAGGCTGCGCCATTACGGTCGTACCCGGCCATTCGAGCGCCGATGAAATCATGGCCCACAATCCGGACGGGATATTCCTGTCGAACGGACCGGGTGACCCGGCTGCGACCGGAAAATATGCCGTACCGACAATCCAGGCGCTTCTTGACAAGAACAAGCCGATTTTCGGCATCTGCCTCGGCCACCAGATGCTCGCTCTCGCGCTTGGCGGCAGAACCGAGAAAATGCATCTCGGGCATCGCGGGGCCAACCACCCGGTGAAAAATCTGCAGACCGGCAGCGTTGAAATTACGTCGCAAAATCACGGTTTCAAGGTCGTTGCGGACACACTTCCCGGGAATGTCGAGGAAACTCACGTTTCCCTCTTCGATAATTCGAACGAAGGCCTGAAGGTCAAGGACAAGCCAGTGTTTTCCGTGCAATATCACCCCGAAGCCTCCCCGGGTCCTCAGGACAGCGCATACCTGTTTTCGCAATTCACAGACTATATGCGCGAGGCTAAAGGCTAGCCGCGCCCTCAGCGAAATGCTCGTTTTGTAAAATCAACAGCTTCGCTTGATAGATTCATAATTTCAAAAAGTTATACACGCTTTCTGACGCTCGGTCGCAGCTTTGGCTTGACTTCTGCGCGCCATTAATCGAGAATTTCCTTAAATAATAAAAATGTCAGGGAGAGTAAACTATGCCGGAAAGGCAGCATCTCATTGCTGCGTACTTCCGACGGACGCGAGCGAGGAATCGCGCCGACGGATTCAGCAAGGAATTCTATCCCCGGCGAGACAATGGCTCGCCTCCTCATTCCCTTATAATCAGTTGCTTCGAGAGCTGCCCCACAGCCCATTGCCTGTTCGGACAAACGGCCGGAGACGTTCTCCACCTGAGCGAAATCGCCGCGCTGGTTCCGCCCTACGACTCCCACCGCTCGTTCGAGCCGTATTCCCTGCTCGCGAAGCTCGAATACGCCGTAGAAGTCGCCCGGGTTCGACATATCGTCGTTCTCGGCAACTCGGCATCGAGGGGCCTTGAATGCCTGCTCGACGGCACAAACCACGCCGCGCTCGCCGGATGGGTCGAAGTCGCGCGACTGTCGATGGAGCGTGCACGCGCCCGGTTCGGAGACGACTGCAAGGAGGACCTGCGCCGGGAGACCCTCCGGCAGACCATCCTGCAAAGCGTCCGGAACCTGCTGACCTACCCGTGCATCTACAAGTGCGTCAAACGCGGCCAGATCACGCTGAACGCGTGGTATTACGAAAACGGGGAGCGCTGCCTCTATGCCTACAACGCGGACGAGGAGACCTTTCGACCGCTTCGACCGGTGGACAAAGAGGTCTTTGACGGCCTGCGTCCCGCTCAAACCAGCCAGTCCGCATAAGGCGGGAGAAACGCGCATTATTCTGTTGTGTTTAGGGGCTGGGTAATATATCCACTTAATCCCGGTATTCGTCAAACATACCGGAGAAAAAAGAATGCGGCCTCCCGAAACCCGTCCTTTCTGCTATATTGCACCAGTTTTATATATCTGGGTGGTAGGAGTGATTTTTTTAGCTGCGCAATGGCTTGTGGAAGCCATTCCATTAGATACTACTGCATATAGAGACTGGATCGTTTACATCCCCCCTTTAGCCTTTTTGGTCTTTCTGTTCAAAAACGAAGTTGCTAAACAAGCCGCAAGACGTACCCTTGAAATATATTTCTCTCCGCCATTTCGGCTGCATTTCCTGCTGTTCAGCTTTTCGGTCGGAGCTCTGGGGCTTGGATTTGTTCTCGCTTTCATACGCTACTACCAGCCAGCATCATTTATGCCTTTAATGGATTCTGTTGAAATCCAGTCAGGAAGATTTGCCCCTTTTATTGCATCGTTGCCGCTTTCAATGGCCGTTGGTTTCCTTGCTATTGCTCTCCTCTGGCTGAACCGTTTTTTTAAAGAATACCGCAATAAAAAAGCGCAAGCCGCATTGATAGCATTTACAGTCCTCTTGATTGGCTTAGGCTGGATTTGCTTCTTTTATTTCTTTTCACCGGGCAACTTTACGTTTCGCTTGTAACAAATAACGCCTTACTAACCAGAAACGCCTTGCGTAATATGCGCAAATGACGAAAAGAGTGAACAAATTACTGGAAAGTAAACCATGCCAAAACGGACTGACATCAAATCCATCTGCATCATCGGCGCGGGTCCTATCGTTATCGGGCAGGCGTGCGAGTTCGATTATTCGGGGACGCAGGCCTGCAAGGCGCTGAAGGAGGAAGGGTACCGGGTGATCCTCGTGAACTCGAACCCGGCGACGATCATGACCGACCCCGGCATGGCGGACGCGACCTATATCGAGCCGATCACGCCCGGCCTTGTCGAGCGCATTCTGGAGAACGAGCGCCCGGACGCGCTGCTGCCGACCATGGGCGGACAAACGGCTCTGAACACGGCGCTCGAGCTGGACAAGCGGGGAACGCTGGAGCGGCTCGGGATCGAATTGATCGGCGCGGACAAGGAGGCCATCGCCAAGGCCGAAGACCGCCAGCTCTTCCGCGACTGCATGGACGAACTCGGCCTCGAAAGCCCGAAAAGCCGTGTCGTCCACACTCTGGCCGACGCGCGCGAGGCGCTGGAGGAAATCGGCCTGCCCGCAATTATCCGCCCGTCATTCACACTCGCCGGTACCGGCGGCGGGATCGCCTACAACAAGGAAGAATTCGACTACATCGTCGCCGAAGGGATCGATGCCTCGCCGGTCAACGAAGTCCTCGTCGAGGAAAGCGTGCTCGGCTGGAAAGAATACGAGATGGAAGTCGTGCGCGACCGCAACGACAACTGCATCATTGTCTGCTCGATCGAAAATATAGACCCGATGGGCGTTCATACCGGCGATTCGATTACCGTCGCCCCGGCCCTGACGCTGACTGACAAGGAATACCAGATCATGCGCAACGCCTCGATCGCCGTTCTGCGCGGCATCGGGGTCGAAACCGGTGGCTCGAACGTCCAGTTCGCCATCAACCCGGAGGACGGGCGCATGGTGGTTATCGAAATGAACCCGCGCGTCTCGCGTTCCTCAGCTCTGGCGTCCAAGGCGACGGGATTCCCGATCGCCAAGATCGCCGCCAAGCTTGCCGTGGGTTATACACTGGACGAACTGGCCAACGACATCACCGGCGGGCGCACCCCGGCCTCGTTCGAGCCGACGATCGACTACGTTGTAACCAAGATCCCGCGCTTCGCCTTCGAGAAGTTCCGTGGCACAAAGAGCATTTTGACCACATCCATGAAGAGCGTCGGCGAAGCCATGGCCATCGGGCGCAATTTCCAGGAGAGCATGCAAAAGGCCCTGCGCTCTCTCGAAAAAGGGCTCGACGGTTTCAACCCGGTGCGCATTTCGGCGGATGAGGGCGACGTCCATCCTGACCTAATCCGCGCGAAGCTATCGACCCCGACGCCCCAGCGCATCCTCTATATCGCGCAGGCCATGCGCCACGGCATGAGCATCGAGGACATTCACGCCATCACAAAATACGACCGCTGGTTCCTTGAGCGCGTCGAAGGGATCATTCTTGCCGAGAAAAGCATCGAGGAGAACGGCCTGCCAAAAACCGCGCTGGAATGGTCCCGGATCAAGCAGCTCGGCTTTTCGGACGCCCGGATCGCCACTCTGTCCGGCAGGAAAGAAGAGCAGGTTCGCAAGGCGCGCCACGGCGCCGCGGTTCACCCCGTTTACAAGCGCGTCGATACATGCGCCGCCGAGATTCCATCCACAACGCCCTACATGTACGGCTGCTACGAGACCAACGCCTATGGCGAACCCGAATGCGAGTGCGCACCCACTGACCGCGAGAAAGTCATCATCCTTGGCGGCGGGCCGAACCGGATCGGTCAGGGCATCGAGTTCGACTATTGCTGCGTCCACGCGGCCTACGCACTTAAAGAGGCCGGGTACGAGACCATCATGGTCAACTGCAACCCGGAAACAGTTTCAACCGATTATGACACATCGGACCGGCTGTATTTCGAGCCTCTAACCATTGAGGACGTCATAGAGCTGATCCGCGCCGAACAGCAGAACGGCAAAGTCAAGGGCGTCATCGTCCAGCTAGGCGGGCAAACGCCTCTCAAACTGGCCCAGCCGTTGCAGGACGCCGGAATTCCGATTCTCGGAACGTCCCCTGATGCCATTGACCTTGCCGAAGACCGCGAACGATTCCAGAAGCTTTTAAACAGGATCAAGCTCCGGCAGCCTCCCAACGGCATCGCCCGCTCAAAGAAAGAGGCCGTCAGGCTGGCCGACGAGATCGGCTACCCGATTGTCATTCGCCCGTCTTACGTTCTGGGAGGTCAGGCGATGGAGATTGTTCATTCCCTCGAAGACCTCGAGCGCTACATCGATACGGCCGTGCGGGTTTCGGGCGACACGCCGGTGCTGCTTGATCGTTATCTGAAGAGCGCCATCGAGGTCGATGTCGACGCTCTCGCCGATGGCAAAGACGTTTATGTCGCCGGGATCATGGAACACATCGAGGAAGCGGGCATCCACTCGGGCGACTCGGCCTGCGTGCTGCCACCGCACTCCCTGCCCTACCGCACCGTGCGCGAACTCGAACGCCAAACGGTTGTGCTGGCCAAGGCCCTGAGCGTCAAGGGTCTGATGAATGTGCAATTCGCGGTCCGCCGCAACGAGGTCAGCGGCGAGTGGGATATCTATATCCTCGAAGTCAACCCGCGCGGCTCGCGGACCGTGCCGTTCGTGGCCAAAGCCACCGGCGTGCCGCTCGCCAAGATCGCCTCGCGAATCATGGCGGGTGAGCCGCTCCGCAATTTCATGGACCAGTTCACCGGCATCGATCCCGGCCACACGGCCGTCAAGGCCCCGGTTTTTCCGTTCTCGCGCTTCCCCGGTGTCGACCCGCTGCTCGGCCCCGAAATGAAGTCGACCGGCGAGGTGATGGGGCTCGACAGCAATTTCGCCCACGCCTTCGCAAAGTCCCAGCTTGGCGCAGGCACGCACCTGCCAAAGCAGGGCACGGTGTTCCTTTCGGTCAAGGAAGACGACAAGGAGGGCCTGCTTCCCATCGCCAAGGACCTAGCCGACATGGGATTCAAGCTTGTCGCGACAGGCGGAACATGCCGTTTCCTGCGCGAGCACGCCGGTCTCGACGTCCAGCGTATCAACAAGGTCATGGAAGGCCAGCCGCACGTGATCGACGCGATCATCAACGGCGATATCGATTTCATGATCAACACGACAGCCAAAAACTCGGCTGCCGTGGCCGACGCGACCTCGATCAGGCGGACCGCGCTGATGCACCGCATCCCGTACTATACGCTCCTATCCGCGGCGGCAGCGGGCGTGCAGGCGATCCGGGCTCTTCGGGCGCGCGAACTCAACGTCTATCCGCTCCAGGCCTATCTGGAGAAGAAGGACCCTGCCGCATAGCTCCGGAACTTCTCATGGTTTTTTCCGTAGGAAACGGAAAGAACATTTCGAGGAGAAGAGCGATGCGCCTTCAATCAGCCGTACTGGCAGCCGTCTCTATCGGCCTGCTCGGGCTTCCGCTCGTGGCGGCGTCCCGGGATACTGGTGTTGAGAGTAGCCGCACCGCAGGCTACGACGAAAATCCCGGCCTCGACCCGTGGAGCGGCGACGATATCGATATTTATCGTCAATTGAGCTTTGAGCAATACGACGTCAACCAGGACGGATACGTCAATCCAAGCGAGTTTCTGTCCGGAAACCCCGGCATCAAGGGCGTACTGAACGATTTTGTCCGGCTTGATGCAAGCAACGACGGCGCCCTGACCCGCAACGAGTTCCGAAGCGCGGGACTGGACACCGGTCCCGCCCCCGAAGGCGCCGACGCGGCCCTTCATCGTGATCCGAACGTTCCAGACAACGACTACGTCGGAACCACAGAACGTTCATTCGAGACGCAAGCCCACCGCGACCTCCTCGACGCACTTGAACTGGAACGGCTCGACGGAAATCGTGACGGAATCGTGACCCAAAGCGAGTTCGCGGCCTCCGTCGAAAGCGAGTTCAGCGACACGATTTTTACCCGGCTCGATATCAACAAGGACGGACGCATTACGCGCAACGAACTCGAGACCGCGGCTTTGGCGACAGGAATGGCCGGGCAATCAATTCAGGGCGAGCAACGTTAGAACAAAACTTAGCGGCCCCAGAATTCATACGAGAACAAAGCCATTACCGTCATGATCTCAAGTCTGCCGATGAGCATGCCTCCGCAAAGTAGCCATTTGGCATCGTCGGGCAAACTGCCGAAGTTTCCCGCCGGGCCGATTACGTCGCCAACGCCGGGGCCCACATTCGCGACCGATGTCGCCGCAGCGCTGATAGCCGTTACAAAATCAAGCCCCGTAGCCGCGAGGGCGATGGTAAGGATCATATTTGCCGCAACATAGAGGCTCAGGAAAGCCAGCACAGTCAAAATGACCTTCTGCTCAACCAGCCGTCCCTGATATTTCAGCGTAAAAACGCCGTTCGGCAACAGCAGCACGTTCGTCTGCCGTATGACCGACTTCGAAGTGATGAGCAAGCGCATCACTTTCAAGCCTCCGGTTGTTGAACCCGCGCAAGCCCCGAGATAGGTCAGAAAAAAAAAGAAAATGACTGCAAGAGGCCCCCACAGGAGGTAATCCGCCGTCGCATAGCCCGTCGTCGTCAGAACCGAAACAACGTTAAAGGCGACAAGCAGGATGCTTTGACCGATCTCCTTATCGGAAGTAAAGAAGAGCCAGCAAGAAAGAAACGCCACGAACACGAGGATCATTGCCACGTAGGTGCGAAACTGCTCATCCTGATGAAAGATGAACTCGCGCCGGTAGAAAAGGCGCACATACAGCATGAACGGAACGCCACCAATGAACATAAATATCGTGCATGTGATCTGCAATGCTGGACTCTCGAAAAACCCGAAAGAGGCATCATGAGTCGAATACCCGCCCGTTGGCAACGTCGTCAGTGCGTGATTAACGGCATCAAATGGCGTCATCCCTAGCGCAAAATACGTGAGTCCACAAAAAATCGTGAGGGCGCAGTAGACCTTGAAAAGTGAAATAACAACATCGCCCGAGCGGGAAAATGCCTTCTCTGATCGATCGGACGACTCCAGCCGGAACATCTGCATTCCGCCAACCCGAAGGAACGGCAAAAAAACAATAGCGAATGCGATAATACCGATACCACCGATCCACTGCGTCATCGACCGCCACAGGAGAATTCCATGCGACATGGTATCGAGTCCGCTTAATACCGTCGATCCGGTCGTCGTAATCCCCGATACGGCCTCGAAGAATGCATCGGTAAATGAGAGTCGCAGATCAGAAAAATATAGAGGAAAAGCCGCAAACAGGCTCATGAAGAACCATGCAGCACACGTCAGCAGAAACGCTTGCCGGACTCCGATTGCCGGGAAAAAACTCCGGTTCGCGAGAAACAGCGCCCCTCCGACAAACATCGTCCCAAACCCGCACAGAAAGAAATCCTGCGCGTTTGGACCGTGTCTTGTCAATTCGACCAGACCCGGGATCATTTCTGATAGGCCGAGAACCGTGAGCAGTGCGCCGAGCGTGTATCCAATAATGCGTAGTTCCATCAGAGGATCAAACCACCGACCGCGACTGTCGTCCAGACATCCGAGCGGCAGACCAGAAAGAACTTGTGACTCACCTCAATTCGGCCACGATTTCCGCAAGCAAGGTCTTTTTCGGGCGGCGGGAACGAAACGGTCGAACTGTGGTTCATTTCCTTCGTTAACACTTTCTCAGGAGGAAACTATGAATTTCAAACTTGGATTACTGACTGTCGCTTCTGCGCTTGCCTTTTCCCTGCCCGTCGCCGCTGAGGACTCGGGCGGTGCTGATACCGGCATGGGAGCAACCGGGGCAGGCCAAAGCTATGACACCGGCACAGGAACGGGAATGGACTCCCCCGCCACTCAAACTGACGCCATGGATGCCGGAAAGTCGTCGGTCGAAAACATGGACTTTTCGGCGCTTGACGCCAATGGCGACGGCATGGTTACCGAAGAGGAATTTCTTGATAACAATCAGGACCTCGCCGATGCCGGAGATGTTTTCAACCAGATCGATGAAAACACCGACGGGAATGTAACAGAGGACGAGTTCGACACCTATGCCGAAGGCGGCACGACCGGTGAAGATGACCCCATGGGCGGCTGGTTTGACGAATAATGGGAACTTTTCTTGACGAAGGACAGCAGCCGGACTAACTTTTCTACCATGATTTTTTCGATCCCGCCTCCCGAAGAGGCGGGTTCGTTTTTTGTTGCAGGAGGCTATTCATATGGACAAAGTCCCGATGACCCGCGAGGGATTTGACTCCCTTGAAAAGGAACTGAAAAACCTGAAAAGCATCGAGCGCCCGGCCATTATCGAGGCAATAGCCGAAGCGCGCGCGCACGGAGATTTATCAGAAAATGCGGAATATCATGCAGCACGCGAGCGCCAGTCCTTCATCGAGGGCCGGATCAAGGAACTCGAAGGCGTCATTTCGAACGCCCAGATCATCGACCCGGCGACACTCGACGGAAACACCGTCAAGTTCGGCGCCAGGCTCACGATTGTCGACGAAGACACAGACGAGGAACTCTCTTTCCAGATCGTCGGCCAGTACGAATCGAACGCCGACGAAGGCCGCCTGTCGATCACATCTCCAATCGCCCGCGCGATGATTGGCAAGTCTCTCGGCGAATCGGTAGAGGTTCACACGCCGAAGGGTCTTCGGACTTACGAAATCCTCGAAGTGCTCTACGACGCCGGCGGCTGACGCTATTCGGCTTCCACCGGCACGCCCGGAAGCTCCTTGATCGATCGAATGGCGAGCGACGACTTCACCGATGTCACGTTCGGCGCGGCCACGAGTTCGTGGGTCAGGAAGTGCTGGTAGGCGTCCCAGTCATGCGCAACGATTTTCAGAAGAAAATCGACTTCCCCAGCCAGCATGTGACATTCACGCACAAGCGGCCAGTTGCGGCAAAGCTCCTCAAATCTGGCAAGATCCTGCTCGGCCTGGCTCGTCAGCTTGACCTGCGCGAAGACAGAAACCCCGTACCCCAGCAGACCCGAATCGACGCGAGTGAAATACCCTTTTATAAATCCCGCCTCCTCAAGCGCCCGCACCCGGCGAAGGCACGGCGGCGCGGAAATCCCTGCGCTTTTTGCCAGTTCCACGTTCGTAATACGTCCGTTCTCCTGAAGATCGTGCAGAATTTTGCGGTCGATTTTATCGAGCTTGATGCGGCGCATGAAATTTCTTGTCTTGATTCGTGCCCATTCACGGAGTATCTGGCTTGTATAAATAGCCTCGAAAGCCCGCGCAACCGTTTTCTTGTTATGGATGACAACCCCAAACGTATCAATTGCTGGATTGTAACCGAAGGTATTGCCGGTACCGAAAACCAGTGCCTTGGCGTCGCCGAAGCTCTGGGCCTTCGGCCGGAAGTCAGGCGGGTCAACCTTAATCCCCCGTGGAAACAGCTTTCGCCCGCCCTGCCCTTCGAGACAGGAGCAACCTTCACGCCGCGCCTGTCCCCGCCATGGCCGGACCTGCTTATTGCTTCGGGCCGCAAGAGCGTGGCCGCCGCCCGCTACATCAAAAGAATGTCCGGAGGTCGAACCTTTACCGTCCAGATACAGGACCCTCGCGCACCCGCCTCGCAATTCGACCTCGTCGCTGTCCCCGAACACGACCGGCTGCGCGGCGGCAACGTCATTGTCACGGCAGCGACCCCGAATCGCATTACGCCCGGGCGACTGGCCGAAGCCAAAGCTGCTTTTTCGCAATTTGAAAACATCAAACGGCCTCGCGCTGCCGTTCTGATCGGCGGAACCAGCAAAAGCTACACCATGACGGCCGACATCATGCGCTCGATTGCCCATAACCTGAAGATGGCAGAGGCCGGTCTGATGGTCACCGCCTCGCGCCGCACCGGGGACGCCAATCGCCACATTCTTGAGCAGGCGCTTGAAGGCACCGACGCGTGGCTCTGGGACGGCACCGGCGAGAACCCGTATTTCGGTCTGCTGGCGTGGGCAGACATCATTCTGGTGACGGCGGATTCCTCGTCGATGCTCTCGGAAGCCGCGACGACCGGCAAGCCCGTTTATCTCCTGCCGCTTGAAGGCGGCTCGCCCAAATTCGACCGCCTGCACGAAAACCTGATCCGGCGCGGCGCGCTGCGGCGGTTCGAGGGAAAGATTGAAACATGGGAGTACGAACCGCTAGGCGACGCGCAATTTGTTGCCAACGAAATCGCTAACCGCCTGAACGCCTCGAGGTAAGAAAACTTCTGGATTCCGGCGCGTCCGGCCTCTACTATCCAGTCCTCCACAGAAATTTGCGGTTATGCCATGAGTGAACAAATTCACACCAAAGTCCTGATCATCGGCTCCGGTCCCGCGGGCTATACGGCGGCGATCTACGCGGCGCGGGCGAGCCTCGACCCGCTTCTTGTCACCGGGCTTGAGGCCGGCGGTCAGTTGATGATCACTACGGATGTCGAAAACTATCCCGGCTTTGCCGAGGCCATTCAGGGACCGTGGCTGATGGAGCAAATGAAGGCCCAGGCCGAACATGTCGGCACAAAGATTATCAGCGACATGATAACCAGCGCCGACTTCACGGAACGCCCTTTCAAGGCGAAGGGCGACTCTGGCCACCTCTATACGGCAGACACTGTCATTATCTGCACCGGTGCGAAAGCAAAGTGGCTTGGCATCGAGTCCGAAACCGCCTTTCGCGGGATGGGAGTTTCCGCTTGCGCCACCTGCGACGGCTTCTTTTATCGCGGCAAGGACGTCGCGGTTGTGGGAGGCGGCAACACAGCGGTCGAGGAAGCGCTGTTCCTCGCCAATTTCTGTAACAAGGTGCACCTCGTTCACCGCCGTGACGAACTGCGCGCCGAGCGCATCATGCAGGAACGCCTGTTCGCCCACCCACGAGTGGAACTCGTTTGGGACTCTGTCGTTGATGAGGTCCTCGGGGTCAGGACCGGAGAAGGCTCAAACCCCGGCATGACCGGCGTGCGCCTGAAGAACCTCAAATCCGGCAATACGTCTGTCCTGTCCGTTCAGGGCCTGTTTGTCGCCATTGGCCACGCACCGTCTACCGAGCTGTTCAAGGGAAAGCTCGAGACGGACAGCGAAGGCTATCTCGTAACGGCACCGGATTCCACCGCGACCTCCATCCCCGGCGTTTTCGCCGCTGGCGACGTGAAGGACAAGGTCTACCGGCAGGCGGTGACCGCCGCAGGCATGGGGTGCATGGCCGCACTGGAGGCAGATCGGTTCCTGATCGGAGTTTTGAGTAGCAAGTAGCGCGACCGGTTTCGGAATTCATTTTGGAAACGGGACGCCCCTTGCTAGATTACCCGTAACATCTAACTCGTGATTCACAACGGACATGGACTGGGACAAACTCCGCATTTTTCACGCCGTTGCCGAAGCCGGCTCGTTCACTCACGCTGGCGAAAGCCTTAATTTGTCGCAATCGGCTGTTTCGCGTCAAATCAGCACGCTGGAGGAATCTCTCGGCGTTTCGCTTTTTCATCGCCATGCCCGCGGTCTGCTGCTGACCGAGCAAGGCGAAATGATGCACAAGGCATCGAAGGACATTTTCGCCAAACTGTCGATGATCGAGGGACGACTTCTAGACTCGCGCAAACTGCCCGAAGGTCCTTTGCGTATCACGGTCGCTGAATTCATAGGGTCCACCTGGCTTGCGCCGAAACTCGCCGCCCTGCGCGACGAGCACCCGGAAATGCAGCTTACCGTTCTGCTCGACGACCGGATTTACAATCTCGGGATGCGCGAAGCCGATGCCGCCATTCGCCTGCATAAACCCGAACAACCGGACCTGATCCAGCGCCATCTTACCACCCTGCACTTCCATCTGTGCGCATCGAAAGCCTATCTCGAAAAAAAGGGGCATCCGAAATCTATCCGGAACCTGTGCGATCACACGCTGATCGGCTATCCAGACAATGTCCCCGCGCCGTTTGCCGATCCGAACTGGCTCTTCCGGATAGCCGGAGTGGATCCGGAAGAAGATTACAATCTGTTGATGATGAACTCTATATACGGAATCCATCAACTCGTACGGCAAGGAGCCGGTATAGCCGCCCTGCCCGATTATCTGATCGAAGAGGACGACAATATCGAGTTGGTCATGCCAGACCTCGAACGTCCCGGAGTCGACATGTATTTCGTCTACCCGGAAGAGCGTCGCCACTCGCAGCGCATTGGAATTTTCAGGGACTTCCTTTTGAAATTTATAGGCAACACCCGCTTCTGAATTCACCCGTTTCGGTTATACACCTCAAGACAAGACCATTTTCGGATGGCATTCGTTTTTATCGGGTCCGATATGCGTAATTCGCATGGTGTTTCGGATTCATGGGGGTGGACGATCGGCTCCTCGCAAGTATATAAAAGCCTCGTCAACGTTCTTCGTTGGCAGGGTCGCAAGATCCTACGTCTCCCAGACGTGAAACCTCCCTGTTCAACTCGCCGGGCCTATGGCCCGGTTTTTTTTCCTTCTCTCGCGCGACGGTGGAACCGGTCGAGTGCATTGGCCTTTCAAATCGCGTATCATTGATTCATGGTCGCCCACCAGACAATCGTTACACTTTTCACCTACGGCGGAGGCATGCGCGGACTGATCCCGGCGCATTTCATGTCCCGAATCGAGGATGCCACCGGTTACCGCATGGCCGAAATGGTCGACGTATTCTGCGGACCTTCCACCGGTGCCATTTTGAATTCAGCCCTGACGCTTCGTCATGCCGGCGATCCTAATCGACCGCGCTACAAGGCGCGCCACCTTGTCCGGTTCTACGAGCGCGAAGGTCTCAAAATCTTTCCACCAGACCGGTTCCGGGAATTTCGCGGCTTCATCCACGACTTCAACAACAGAACCATGAAGCTGAACCAGCTTAACGCCCTGTTCCGACACGGCCATTACGATCCGCGCAACCTCGCCCGGGCCCTGCGCGCGCTCTACGGCCGCGCGCGTATTGAGGATTCCCTGCGCAGCCTCATCGTTCCCACCTACAATATCGAGGGAGAACAAATCCACGCTGCGAGTGAAGAAAACGAAAGCGGCGACGCCCCGGTTCGCACCAGAAACAATACCGTCATCAATCAGGGCGGGCAGGCCTTATGGCTAAAGAACATCATTTTTCCCGGCGCGGTCGGCAAGCATCGTCGCAGTGCGCGAGTTTCGCTCTACGACGCCGTCATGGCAAGTTGCGCGGCACCGACCTACTTCCCCTGTCACCACTTTAAAGCCCGCTATAACGACGCCTCCCCGCGCACGTTCTCCTGCATCGACGGCAGCATTTTCGACAATCCCTGCATCAGCTATCTCGGTGCGGTGCGACCGCACCTGCCGCCGGGCACCCGGCATGTCATGATCGTGCTCGGCACAGGATATACCCACCGGGCCATCACCCGGGAGGAATGGAACCGCTACGGAGCGCTCGGAGTCGTCGACCCTGTTAACGACCTGCCGCTGATCAATATCCTGTTCCATGCGTCCGAGTCGGCGCTGATGGATGCGTTCGCTGACGAGGCAAAAGAAGATCTTTTTGTGTTCAACAAATCTCTGGTGCCGGACGGGTCGTCCGGCATGCCCAATGCCGAAATCGACGACGCGAGCGCGGGCAACCTGCACAAGCTGGAACATTTCGCCGCAGCGCTTCTCGAGGAAAACCGCAAGTCCTTCGACCGTCTCTGCCACATTCTGGCCACCCACAAGGAAGGAAAGGACAGCGAAGCCCTTGAACCGGGCTGGCCCCGGTTCAAAAACCCGTTTACCTTCTGGCCGGAGCGGTAAGGAAACCCCTCTCCCTTTGAGAGCGGTAAATCACTTCAGCGCAGCACACGCTTTTTGAATCCGTCGGCAGGCGTCCTCGAGAGCCTCGGTCGACGTCGCGTAGGAAATCCGGAAATAAGGAGACAAACCGAACGCCTCGCCATGAACGCAAGCGACACCTGCGTCCTCCAGAAGATAAGTCACGAAATCCTCGTCGGTTTCGATGATCTTTCCACCGGGGGTTCTTCTCCCGACGCATCCCTGGCAGGACGGGTAGACATAAAATGCGCCTTCCGGCACCGGGCACTCCAGTCCATCGGCCTCGTTCAGCATCGCCACGACGAGATCCCGGCGCTTCCTGAATACGTCGTTGCGCTCTTCAAGAAAGGACTGGTCGCCGTTCAAAGCCTCCACGGCTGCGGCCTGCGAGATCGAGGACGGGTTGGAGGTGCTCTGGCTTTGAATCTTGCAAATCGCCTTGATCAGGTCCTTCGGCCCGCCCGCATAACCGATCCGCCAGCCGGTCATCGCGTACGCCTTGGAGACGCCGTTGACGGTCAGCGTCCGCCCGAACAGCTTCGGTTCCACCTGCGCGGGCGTGAAGAATTCGAACCCGTCATAGACGATCTTCTCGTACATATCGTCGACCATCAGCCAGACATGTTCGTAGCGGAGCAACACATCCGTCAGGGCCTTGAGTTCGTCTTTCGTATAGGCCGCTCCGGTCGGGTTCGAGGGCGAATTGAGGATCACCCACTTCGTCTTCGGCGTAATCGCCTTTTCGAGGTCCTCGGGCCTCAGCTTGAAGCCATTTTTCATCGAACACGGCACGATTACGGGCGTGCCTTCCGCGAGCAGCGTCATATCGGGGTACGATACCCAGTAAGGCGCCGGGATGATCACCTCGTCGCCCGGGTTCAGCGTCGCCATCAGGGCGTTGTACAGAACCTGCTTTCCGCCGGTGCCGACGGTAATCATGTCCGGCGTGTAGTCGAGACCGTTGTCGCGCTTGAATTTCGCGCAAATGGCCTTTTTCAGCCCCGGCGTGCCGTCGACGGGCGTGTATTTCGTATCACCCGCCTTCATCGCCTCCCACGCGGCTTCCTTGATGGACTCCGGGGTATCGAAATCCGGCTCGCCGGCGCCAAGGCCAATGACGTCCTTTCCGGCTGCCTTGAGCTCCTTGGCCTTGGCCGTTACGGCAAGAGTCGGGGACGGTTTGATACGTGACAGGCGGTCGGCGATGATTGGCATTGTTTTCCTCTGTAGGTCGCGATCGATTCAAAAAGCATCGTCCCGGATAATCTCCGGATCCAGCCTGTCATTCAAAACGGGGCCACGCTCAAAATCAAGCCCTTCCGATTCGAACCATTGTCGCAGTGGCATCAGAAGCGGGTCCTGCAGGCTTTCTTTCATGTACCCCGCAAGGCGCGGAAGGTGCTGGAGGTAGCGCGGTTTGCCGTGCACCATCGCGAGTTTGACGAACTGGCCGATCACCCTACAATGGAACTGGGTCGCCAGCACGCGGTACCATTGTTTGAAAAGCTCCCGCTCGGGCGGGCTCATCCCGGCACAATAGCGCTCCACCATCGCCCAGCGGACAACCGGACCAGGGTCCATGCGCGCGTCTTCGAGCAGGTTCGCCAGATCGTAGGGACGAGGCCCCTTCATCGCGCCCTGGAAATCGAGCACACCCGCGATGCCAAGCCCCTCCCCTTCGGGGAACCACATGAGGTTCTCGACATGAAAATCTCCGTGGCAAAAAGATTGCGGGCACGGCGGCAACCCGCTTTCGATCGCATTCCACACCGCCAGATAGCTCTCGACCAGCCCGTCCGGAATCTTCTCGCCGCGCGCAAGCGGCATGTACCAATCGACGATGCGCCTGCGGCCCTTGTGAACGTGGCTTTCGCAGTAGTCGGGGAGATCAATGTCCAGCGCCTGCGCACCCAGATGCCTGAGAATGTCGGTGGCGAAGCTGTAGACGGCGCTCGCGTTCGCCCCCCGCTCAAGCGCACCCTTGAACGAGGTGTCGCCAAAATCCTCGAGAATCAGGAACCCGTCTTCGGCATCGCACTCGTAAACCGCGGGAGCGTGAATATCGCGATCGCGGAGCCACTGGCCGATCCGGATGAAGTCCGCGATTTTATGGCCGGGCGTGGCCTGCGCCGCATGATCGGGCAGGCTTTCCATCAAAATCGCCGTATCGCGCCCTTGCCGAATGCGGAAATATTTGCGGAAAGCGCAATCCTCCCCGACGCGTCCTACGAACTTCCACCCGCGCGAGAGGATATAATCGTCGCGGCGATCGACGTCGAAATAGCGAATTTCCTGCTGCGACTGCATGTGTGCTTCAAGAATTCTTCGACCGGCTCTTTTCCGCCATCAACTTCAACGCGTCGATATGCTGCTGCGAGGCCTTCCGGCTGCGCATCGGCGGGCCGAAACTCTCCTGCCCGAACATCGCCGGTTCGCCGCGGGCAATGGCTTTCAGGAGATCCCGTCCGAACTGGTCGCCGCTTCCATCAGCTGCCGGTCGCGCCTGCTTCTTCGGCACCGGGGCGGGAGGTTCATCCCCGACAGTCTGCCGGTCAACCACCCGGCTGACAGCGTACGCCACGATCCCGGTCAGGTGCGGGCGAGCAAGCGCGTGGAGAAGCTTGGCATCCTCATACGTCCAGGCGATCACCAGCTGGCGGGCACGGAGCGCATGGCCTTTCGACTGGCGAAGCGCTTCGCGTATGCGACTTTCGGCATATTCACGGCTCATCGGTTCCAGTCTCCCGTCATGTACGACGCAGCAGCTTTTCGAAGAACGCGCCGACCAGGCTTCTGTTTTTCGGCTTTCCCGTCAGGCGATCCTTCTTCCCCTTTATATCCGTCAGGTTCCCTGCGTCATAGCCATCTTTCGCATGCCTTTTCAAAAGCTCGAAGAGCTTTTTCTCGGACTCGTGGAACTCCCCATCCGCCCAGAAAAGGAGGTGAGCAAGGTGAACGAGGTCGACCCGGTGCTGCTCGTCTTCGATTTTCGAAAACATAAGGGCCGCATCATGCGGCTCCTTCGTGTCGTCCTCAAGTACCTCGAGTTGGACCGGCGTAAACGGAACCTGCGCAAATCGGTTCTGTAAAAGGCTGCGCTCTTCCTCCGTCACCTTTCCGTCGGCGTGGGCCAGGGCGACGAGACAACGCCACTTGTAAAACTCCGCATCCGAAACAGACTGGGTCATTTCCAATCCTCCTCCGTTTCTCCGCTTACAGGCTAACACAGCCAGTGCCAACGTGTTCGAAAAAAAGCAGGGGCCTTCAACCGAAAGCCCCCTCAAAGTTTGTAATAGAAGGTGTCAAAGGCTGTTACAGAAGGAAACAGGGACGAAGGTTTCTGTTTCTAAATGTTCAACGAGCCTCCAGAATCAATCCTACGGGAAACATGATTCGCTCTGCAAATGGAGCAGGGCACGCGATTGATTTAATTGAACTATATCCCGGCAATCTCCTTCAGGAGACTGCGCACGCCCTTGACGCGCTGAGACACCCGATCCCATTGGCGGATCGCGACGATCTTCTGGTCCGGGCGCAGTTTGATCGCCCCACCCTTCTGGACCATCCACTGCAGCAACTTGTCCGGGTTCGGGGGGCTGTCTCTGAAGAAACCGATCACCGCGCCCTTCGGCCCCGCGTCGACGCGGTCGATGCTGCATTTCAGGCAGAGCTGCTTGATCTCGACGATCTGCAGGAGGTTTTCCACCTCGTCAGGCAGCGGCCCGAAGCGGTCGATAAGTTCTGCGGCGAAGGATTCGATGTCGTCGTGCTCGCGCAAATCCGTGATGCGGCGGTACAGGCTCATGCGCACGTTCAAATCGGCCACGTAACGTTCGGGGATCAGCACCGACATGCCGATATTGATGGTCGGGGAGTAGTGATCCTGTGTCGGCGCTTCTTCTCCGGTAAACCCTTCG
The DNA here is from genome assembly GCA_009929775.1 of Alphaproteobacteria bacterium. Taxonomy (GTDB): domain Bacteria; phylum Pseudomonadota; class Alphaproteobacteria; order Micavibrionales; family Micavibrionaceae; genus RZZS01. The sequence continues at coordinate 18,450 of RZZS01000009.1, read as the reverse complement.
CGGGCGGCGGCGACGGCTTCCTCGAGCATTTGCTGGTAAAGCTCGACGCCGACTTCCCGGATGTGGCCGGACTGCTCCTCGCCCAGCAGGTTTCCTGCCCCACGAATATCCATGTCGTGGCTGGCAAGTTGAAAGCCAGCCCCCAATGTATCCAAGGTTTCAATGACTTCCAAACGTTTTTGCGCCTGATCTGTTAACTTCTTGTACGGGTCATGTGTCAGATACGCATAGGCCCGCACCTTCGAACGACCGATGCGGCCCCTTATCTGGTAGAGCTGGGCGAGGCCGAACAGGTCGGAGTTATGAACGATCATCGTGTTCGCCGTCGGAATGTCGATCCCGCTCTCGATGATGTTGGTGGCGATCAGCACGTCGTACTGGCCGTCATAGAACGCCGTCATGCGGTCTTCGAGGTCGCTCGCCGCCATCTGGCCGTGCGCCGTGACGATCTTCACTTCCGGCACCAGTTCGCGGATATTCTCCTCGACCTCCTGCAAATCCTTGATGCGCGGACAGACGTAAAAGCTTTGCCCTCCCCGGTAATGCTCGCGCAATAACGCCTCGCGCACGACCATCGGATCGAACGGCAGAACGAAGGTCCGGATCGCCAGCCGGTCGACCGGGGGCGTGGCGATGATGCTCATATCCCGCGCGCCGGTCAGCGCCATTTGCAGCGTGCGCGGAATCGGCGTGGCGGTGAGGGTCAGGACATGGACGTTGGCGCGAAGCTCTTTGAGTTTCTCCTTCTGCTTGACGCCGAAGCGCTGCTCCTCGTCCACCACGACAAGGCCGAGATTGGCGAATTTAACGTTCTTGCCTAAAATCGCGTGCGTGCCGACGACGATGTTCACGGTGCCGTCTTTCAACTCGCCCCGCGTCAGGTCGGCGTCCTTGTTTGTGACCATGCGCGAGAGCTGCGCCACTCTTAAACCTGTACCTTTAAAACGCGCTGCAAAGTTCTGATAATGCTGCCTTGCCAGTAAGGTCGTCGGCACAACGACCGCGACCTGCGTGCCGTTCATGGCCGCGACGTAAGCGGCCCGCAGCGCGACTTCCGTCTTGCCGAACCCGACGTCGCCGCAGACCAGACGGTCCATGGGCTGTTCGCTGGAGAGATCCTCGAGCGCGGCGTCAATCGCGCGCTCCTGATCCTCGGTTTCCTGATAGGGAAAGCGGGCGGCGAATTCGTTGTAGACGCTTTTCTCGACCTCGAGCCGGTCGGCTTTTTTCAGCTTGCGGGCGGCGGCGACCTCGAGCAGCTTGCCCGCGATAATCATCAGGTCTTTCTTGACCTTCGCCTTGCGCGCCTGCCAGCCCGCCCCGCCGAGCTTGTCGAGCTGGACGATCCCCTCGCTGCTCCCGAAGCGCGAGAGCGTGTCGATATTTTCAACCGGGATGAACAGCCGGTCGCCCCCGGCATATTCGAGCTTCAGGCAGTCGTGCAGCGTCCCCGCCGCCTTGAGGGTTTCAAGGCCGAGAAAGCGCCCTACCCCGTGCTCGAGATGCACGACGAGGTCGCCCTCGTTGAGAGAGGAGACCTCTTTGAGGAAATTCTCCGCTTTCTTGCGCTTTTTCTGGCGGCGCGCGAGCCGGTCGCCGAGAATATCCTGCTCGGTGATGACGGCAAGGTCGGGGGCGACGAAACCATGCTCGATCGACAAAACCGCAAGCCCCGTATCGCCGGGGTCGAGCTTCTTGCAATGCTCCCACCCCTCGCACTCCTTGAAACCGCCGATCCCCGCGCCTGCCATCAGGCCTTTGAGACGTTCTCTGGATCCGGCCGAATAGGCGGCAATAAGGATTTTCCGTGATTCCGGATTTCCGGACCGCCGAATCTCCGTCATGTGCTTGTGCAGTTCCCTGAAGACGTCTCCGTCCGGCAAGGCGCGGATATCGGCAAAATCGCGGCCCTTGCGGCCGCACCCCTCCCGATAGGCCCTCTCCCCCGTGGGGAGAGGGTTGGGTGAGGGGCCTATAACATTTGCCGTTGAGTCTTTATACCCCTCACCCGCCGCGCGCTGCGCGTCGGCCTCTCCCCGCCGGGGCGAGGCGAAGGGCGACAATTCCAGCGCATCCCCGCACCGCGCAACCCATTCCGCCTCGCCAAGATACAACCGCCCCGGCTCCAGAGGTCGGTAAATCGCCCCGCTCAGAGAGACGTCCGCGCTCTTTTTCTTTTTGGCAAACGCGGCTGTCTCCAGGGTTTTGCGCGCTTCATAGAAGTCCGCAACCTGCGAGAGGCGCTCTTCCATCGACTGCGCGCCGTGCTGGTCGAGCGTCACGCTCGCCCCGGGCGCATAGTCGAACAAGCTCGCCATCTCCTCGAAAAACAGAGGAAGCCAGTGATCCATACCATTATAACGCCGCCCCTCGGACACCGCCTCGTAAAGCGGATCGTCCGCGCGGATCACCCCAAAGGCTTCGCGGTACCCGGCGCGAAAGCGGGTAATCGAGTCTTCATCAAGGAAGAATTCGGTCGCCGGGTGGAGGTTGATTTCCTTGATCTTCCCTTCGCTGCGCTGCGATCCGGCGTCAAAGCTGCGGATACTCTCGACCTCGTCGCCAAAGAAGTCGATGCGCACCGGGGCCTCGTAACCCGGCGGAAACAGATCGACGATCCCGCCCCGCACGGCGTATTCACCGCTCTCGCGCACGGTCTGGGTGCGCTCATAGCCGTTATTGTGCAGGAAAGCCTCCAGAACCGCGCGCTCAAGGCGAATGCCGGGCTTTGCAATCAGGCTCGCTCCCTCGAGGACGCATTTAGGCGTAACGCGCTGAACCGATGCATTAACGGTGGTCAATAAAATACGGGGATAACGCTCTTTTTCCCGCTCCCATGACAGAAGCGTGACCAGCGCCGATACGCGCTGCGCAACGACATCAGGGTGCGGCGAAACCCGGTCATAAGGAAGGCAGTCCCACGCCGGAAAACCGACCACCCGAACGTCCGGCGCAAAAAAGGCCAGCGACTCTTTCAACGCCGCAATCCGCGTGTCGTCCAGCGCGATATGCATGAGGATTTTATCCTCGCGCATCAACGCCCGCGCCATCTCCGCGAGCACGCGCGCATCCTGCCCCTCGGGACAGCCGAAGAGGATTTCGAAGCGGCGTTGATGCTGGCCTTGCGGGAGCGTCTCGGTCATGGGCCTGATATAAACCACTCCGGGCGAACGGTAAGCAAGGTTTTTGTCACGCCCGGCGGCGAGAGAGAACGGAGTAAATTACTCCGTCCCCGTTTCGGTTCCTCGCTACACTTTATATCGATGCTCCAGAAGCCTTTCCATCATCGCACTCCGCGCACCTTCCGGAACAGGCTCCCGGCCCGTAATCCAGTTATAGAGGTTCGGGTCGTTTTCGTTGAGGATCGCATCATACTGGTCGAGTTCGGCCTCGGCGAATTCCGGCAGGTACCTGTCCGCGAAGGAGCCGAGAATCAGATCCATCTCCCGGGTCCCCCGGTGCCAGGAGCGGAAAATCAGGCGCTTGCGTTTGTTCTCGAGCGTTTCGGTCATACTATTTCCCTCACGTCACCCCGGACTTGATCCGGGGTTCATGCCATTGTCGTTTCAGCCTTCAGCAGCATAAACCCCGGATAGCGGCCTTGCCGCTTCCGGGATGACGTCAGTGGAGAATATCGGACTGTACGCGCCCTGTCATTTGGGTTTTACTAAAGCCGCTATGAACCGTCCCTTCGCCCTCGACCCGATGTTTCGCGCGCTGACCGCTCTGCCCGGCGTGGGGCCGCGCAATGGGAAGTTGTTTGAAAAGCTGACGGGCGGGCCGAAGGTGCTGGATTTGCTCTTCCACCTGCCGGTCGATTTCGTGGACCGGCGGTTTTCGCCGAAAGTAAGAGACATTCCGGACGGGCGCGTCGTGACGCTCTCGCTGATCGTCGACGCGCACCAGCCGGCGGAGCGGCGCGGCAAGCCCTACCGCGTTTTGTGCCGGGACGAGACCGGGTTCATCACGCTGGTTTTCTTTAACGCGAGCCGGGACTGGATCGCCCGGCAACTTCCCGAGAACCAGCCTGTTATCGTCAGCGGACGAGTGGAATTTTTCAACGGCAGGCCGCAGATCGTCCATCCCGACGCCATCGGCGCGCCGGAAGACCGCGCGGACATCGAGACCGTGGAACCGGTCTACCCGCTTACGGCGGGCCTGACAAACAAGATCGTCCGCAAAACGATGCTCGCCGCGCTCGAATGCGTCCGGGATTTGCCCGAATGGCTCGACCCGGCGTTCAGGGAGCGCAACGGGTGGACGGATTGGGACGAGGCGGTGCGGGCGGTGCATATGGCGGGATTACCCCCCTCCCGACCTCCCCCCTCTGCTGCGAGGGGGGAGTTAGAGGGGGATACCCCGCGATCGCTCGACCCGCTCTCCCCCGTCCGCCAGCGCCTTGCCTACGACGAACTGCTCTCGAACCAGCTTGCGATCTCGCTGGTCCGCCATCGCCAGCGCAAGGCTCGCGGGCGGGAGATCAAGGGCACGGGGGCGTTGCGGGAGGCGGTGACATCCGCCCTCCCCTTCGCCCTGACCGGCGCACAGGAACGCGCGCTTGCGGAGATCGACGCGGACATGGGCTCGGACTCGCGCATGCTCCGCCTGTTGCAGGGCGACGTGGGCAGCGGAAAAACGGTCGTCGCGGCGCTCGCCATGATGAACGCGCTCGAAAACGGCGCGCAGGCGGCGCTGATGGCTCCGACCGAGATTCTCGCCCGCCAGCACGCCGAAAGCCTGCGGCCCTGGCTGGAAGCGGCGGGCGTACGCCAGATCGTCATGACCGGGCGCAACAAGGGCAAGGAGCGCGAGGTTCTTCTTCAACAAATCCGCAACGGCGCGGCGCAAGTCATCATCGGCACCCACGCGCTGTTTCAGGAAGGCGTGGACTTCGCCGATCTCGGCCTTGCCGTCATCGACGAGCAGCACCGCTTCGGCGTCCACCAACGCTTGCAGCTTTCGGCCAAGGGCAAAGGCACGGACGTCCTCGTCATGACCGCCACGCCCATCCCCCGCACGCTGACCCTCACCGCGTACGGCGACATGGACGTAAGCCGCCTCGACGAAAAGCCGCCGGGCCGCAAACCGGTCGACACCCGCCTGCTCCCGAAAGACCGTATCGCCGAACTGGTCGAGGGACTGAAACGCCGGATCGCGACCGGGGCGCGCGTGTACTGGGTCTGTCCGCTGGTCGAGGAATCGGAGCTGTCCGACATGGCCGCCGCCGAGGAACGTTACGACGTCCTGACATCCGTTTTCGGCGAACGGGTCGGCCTCGTGCACGGGCGCATGAAGCCGCTCGAAAAGGACGCGGTCATGGACGCCTTCGCGCGGGGAGACCTCGACATCCTCGTCGCCACGACCGTCATCGAGGTCGGGGTCAACGTCCCGGAAGCCACCGTGATGGTCGTCGAACACGCCGAGCGCTTCGGCCTCGCCCAGCTTCACCAGCTGCGCGGGCGCGTCGGACGCGGCGCGGACAAATCGTTCTGCTTCCTGCTGTACGCCTACCCTTTGAGTGAAACGGCAAAAGAACGGCTCTCGATCATGCGGGACACGGAAGACGGATTTCTCATCGCTGAAAAAGATCTTGAACTCCGCGGCGGCGGCGACGTGCTCGGCGTGCGCCAGAGCGGCCTGCCCGCCTTCCGCCTCGCCGATCTCGCCGCGCATGCGGACCTGTTAAAGACCGCCTACGACGACGCCCGCCTGATCATCGACCGCGACCCGGACCTCCAAAGCGAACGCGGAGAGGCCCTGCGCACCCTCCTCTATTTGTTCGAACGCGATCAGGCAATCCGGCTTTTGCGATCGGGATAGCGATAGCATAGTTATAACATCGTTATGATTATAACTGTTGCAGCAGCGCAGCGATTATTATACCATCGTTATAATATCGTTGTGATTATAACTATTGGCGCCCATCATGCCCGGCGAACTCATAAAGATCGAAAAACCCGCCCCTTGCAAGGAGGACGAGTTTGCCGTCCTGCAAGCGACTCCCGAACAGCAACACGAAATCAGGCAGGCTCTGTTAAAAACCGAGCAGCCAAAATATCTTTACTGGACAGAACTCAAACGCAAAAGCTGGATTCCGGAAACCATTCGGCCGGAAAGTTTCTGGTCCCTGACAAAAGCGGTCCGTATGCTCAGAAAGATCGAAACCCCGATCAAAAGCCACCCGGACCAACAGGCTTTCTCATGGATCAAATGCGCTCATTACGAACCTGTCCTCCATGAAATCGATCTCAACATGGGCGGGCGCCTCCTCGGACTTAACGCGATATCAGAGCAGAAGCGGCAAAAATACGTTTCGCGCTCCCTGATCGAGGAGTCTATCGCCTCGGCGCAACTGGAAGGTGCTCACACGACACGGGAAGCGGCACAAAAGATGATCCGGGAAGGCCGCCCCCCGGCGGATCTCGGACAGCGCATGATTTACAATAACTATCGGGCCATGCGGCTCATCGAAGAGGAACTCCGGAACGAGAAGCTGACAATCGAAAATCTTTTAAGCCTGCACGCGGTCCTGACTGCGGACACCCTGGAAAATACCTCACAAGCGGGTCGATTGCGAACGGACGACGAGCGAATCACCGTCAGTTCACCGCTCGACGGAAAAATCGCCCACGTTCCTCCGCCCGTCTCGTTCGTAAAAGAAGAAATCACGCGCCTGATCGCCTGGGCCAACGACGAACTGGACGAAGGCGGCTTCACGCATCCTCTCGTCAAGGCCATCGCGCTGCATTTCTGGGTGGGCTACCTCCACCCGTTTGCCGACGGCAACGGAAGACTGGCCCGCGCCCTGTTTTACTGGTACATGCTCCATAAGGACTACTGGGCATTCGCCTTTTTCCCGATTTCGACGCGCATCAAAAAATCCCCGAAACAGTATGTCTACGCTTACATCCACAGCGAACAGGACGACTGCGACCTGACATACTTCATCGATTACAACATCCGCCAGATCGAACTGGCGAGGAAGGATTTTGAGGCGTACGTAGAGAAAAAGGCCGGAGAAGGAGAAAAATTCGCGCAGATCGCCAAAGCACTACCGGATATGAACGACCGGCAGATCCAACTCGTCCATTACCTGCTTTCCCACCCGGACGAGCGCACGAACGTCACATCCATGACCCGCCTGTACGGCGTCACAGCGGCCACGGCCGTGAAAGACCTGAAATCCCTGCAAGGCGAGGGATACCTCGTCAGCCGCAGAAAAGGCCGGAACGTATTCTATTATCCGACCGATAAACTGCTGAAGCTCGACAGCTAACGCCCCTACCGCAACTCCGCAATTTTACTCCGCATCGTCCGCAGGACGTCTTTCGTCAGGCCGGTCGCGCCGCCGCGGCTGATCTGGGCGGCCTGCTTGCTGCCGAGATCTTTCGAGAGACCGCCCGCCCAGCTGTTCACGCCGAAAACCGAAAACCGGCCGTCCCGGTCATAGTAACCAAGCGGCCCGCCCGACATCCCGAAATAGGTCATGCAGTCGTGAACGATGTTGTCCGTCTTGATGTCGCCGCCGCAGTCCCGCGAATAAACAAGATCCGCAACCGCCCCCTCGCGTACCGTTGTCGATCCGGGCAGTTGAACCCGCAGGCGTTTAAGCGGCAGGCCGAACGTCACCAGCTCGTCATTCTTCGAGCGCCCCTCCACAAGATTATGGTCCGCCTCGACGAGACGGATGCGTTGCTGATCGGGCACCGGCAACTTACGTTCCACGACACCGATCCACCAGTCCTTGCGGGCCGTGCGGCGATTGATCGACGGATTGCCGTCCATGAACTCCGCGCATCCGTTTTCGCTGATGGAACGCCGGATCGGCAGCGCCGCGCCGAGCTTCGGGCCCATCTGGGCAGCAATGGCTTCCCTGCCCCGTCCCAGATCGTGGAATCCCTCGAACGGACGGAAAGCGCAGTTTCCGTTCGCGATGACGTGACAGGACGTCAGAACCAGATCGAAATTGCGCTGCGCGGGAACGCCGAAAGCCGACAGGTCGAAAAGAAAACCCGTCCCTGTGCTTCCGGCACAGGCGACTTGCCCGATACTCTCGATAACCTCGCGTTTTTTCGGGTCGAGAAACGTTTGCTCGATATAGGGCTCCATGGCCGGATGGACCGAAGTGACATGCACGCCGTCATAGGAAAGGTCGCCCCATCGGCCGCCGCTGCATTGCTTGCGCTTGAGGTCGGCCTGATCGATCAGGACCGTGCCTTCGCTAACCGTCCCGGGGTCCGAGCGACGGGACTCGCCATCTTCAACGATTTCGGAAAACGGGCTGATGCCCTGGGCCGGACAGGCCGCGTGCGCCTCCCCGGAAAGCGCCATGACGGCGAGAATGAGCAGAAACAACAGGGAACGAGCCATCGAAAAACTCCGGCAACGATTGAACCAGCTATCCTCGTTAGATTAATTCGCCTGCGCTGTCCACCCTGCCCGTTCAGGAACCATCAAACATTTGTCCCGTTATTGACCTGAAGGAGAGAGGAATTTCGAGCAAAAACCGGAAGGAAGAGAGCCATGCCCCCCATCCATTACACCAAGCGCCCCGCCGCATGCGCCATAGCCGCGTGCCTTGCCCTGCCAGCTTCGCCCGCATTTGCGCAAGTCGTCGTCGACCGCGTATCCGGCAGCTTCCAGATCGAAGCCCCGCAATTTTTCTTTGCGATCGTCGCAGGAATTCTGATGGCGCTAGCCCTTCAGATGGTGCTCACAATGCTCAGCGTTTCGCTGGGACTGTCCTTCGTGCCGAGCCTGCGCCCGAAAATTCGGGATGCGAAGGAACACGCCCGTGCGCACGAGCGGCAGGAACGGGAACTCAAACCGGATGAAAAGAGAAGCGTCGGAGCAGCCGCATCTCCGACCGCGACCGTCTATCCCGACGAAACGATGGGGACGACCGGTAATCCTTACGCATTCGGCGACAAGGACGATCATCACGAAACCGGCGAAACCCTCGTCACGGCGATCAACGGGTTCGGCCTGTGGGCGCTCGTCACGACGTCGGTGGCGCTGTTCTTTTCAAGCTGGATGGCCGTCGAATTGAGCCTTGTGACAGTCCTCAGCTTCGGGGTCATTCTCGGTCTCGTGATCTGGGCGACCTTCCTTGCGATCATCAGCTACATGGAGGCAAAGGGCGTACGCTCTCTGATGGGCGGCATGTTCAGCCTCGCTTCCAGCGCATTTTCGAGTTCCTTTACTGTGGTGCGCGGCATTCTATCCAAATCCGAGGAGAAGCAGATGGAGGATGCCGGTCGTAACATGGTCCATGCGATTTACGAGGAAGTCAGCGACCTTGCGCATCATGATAAAATCGACCGGCGTCTTGCGGCCTTTTTGCGCGAGTTGGCCCCGGAAGAGCCCGATTACGACCGGATACGTGCGGACGTTATCGACCTTCTCGAACATGTCCGCGTCGAAGAGAAAGTCGAAGTCGAAGAGGATGAACTCGTCAAGGTCCTGACCGCGCATTTCGACCGACACCACCACAAGGGGCACCGCCACGGCCACAAGGCGCGGCACGCCTCAAAATTGACGCAAACCGTTCGCGAGGCAATCGAGGAAACAAGGAAGCACCGCGGCGAGGGCCGCGCCGAGCAGGCCGCCGCCGCTGCCGAAAAGCTTGCGCCGATGAGCGACGAGGACGCCCGCGCCCTGCGCGAGCGCCTCGGCGAAATCCTGGCCCGCTCCGGCAAGGAGGAACTTCAGCCCGACCAACTCCGGGGAGACCTCGAGCGCATTCTCCACGATCCGAAAGCAGGCCCCGGCATTCTGCGCCAGCGACTCGATCTCCTCGATCGCGACACGGTCGCCTCGCTTGTGGCCGCAAATACGAAACTGTCGAAGCTGAAAGCGGAAAAGCTCGTGGACCGCGTCATCGAGGCAACCGGAATGATCCAGGAAAAAGCGGGACACGCGGGAGACCGGGCCTCGGGCACGCAGGAGACATTCGGCGGGAAAGCACGCGATACCCGGAGTCGCATAACCTCCCTGCCCGGGAAGGCGAGCGATAAATTCGCTGCCTATCTTGCCGATCTCGATCGGGAGGAACTCGATCCCGAAGTCTTGCGCGCCGACCTCGAGGCCATCATGGCCGATCCGAAGCGCTCGCCGGAGATCATTCGCCAGCGCCTCGGCCGAATGGACCGCCACACGGTCGAGACCGTCCTAGCCTCAAACCCGCGCATATCCGACGAGCAAGCGCAGGACATCGTCGACCGGGTGTTCGAAGCGCGCGACGAGGCCGTACGCCGGATCAACCTGCTCGAGGAGGAAACGCTCCGGCGCTACCAGGTAGCGCGCCAGCATACGTTCGAGGCCGCCGAAAACGTGCGCATCACCGCCATTTCTGCCTCATGGTGGCTCTTCACCGCCGCCGTAGCATCGGGTGGCGCGGCCGCACTCGGCGGATGGGTCGCCGTCGCAACGTAACGCACTCGAAAGGGAGAGTTCAAATGCTCGACACCACGCCGCAACCGAAACGCCAGCAGGCCCGGAACGAGATGGTCGATTCCCAGATCGCAGGCAGGGGCATATCGGATTCCTACGTGCTGGAAGCCATGCGCACGGTTCCGCGGGAATTCTTCGTGCCCGGCGACGTGGATAATTTCGCCTACGACGACATGCCGCTGCCCATCGGCCAAGGCCAGACGATCAGCCAGCCCTACATTGTCGCCCTGATGGCCCAGATTGCCGAATTGCATCCGACGGACAAGGTCCTCGAAATTGGGACCGGTTCGGGGTACAGCGCCGCCGTCCTCAGCCGCATCGCGGACGAAGTCTTTACGATCGAGCATCATGAAAGCCTTGCAATGAGGGCCGACAACATTCTGACCGACCTCGGCTACGACAACGTGACCGTCCTCCACCGCGACGGCTCGTCCGGCCTGCCTGAAGAATCGCCTTTTGACGCGATTGTGGTTACCGCCGGAGCGCCTTCCGTTCCCCGCCTGCTTCGCGAGCAACTCAAACCCGGCGGGCGGCTGGTCGTTCCGGTCGGCACGGACGAGCATCGTCAGAGGCTGTTTCAGATCTACCGGCGCGGCGACGGGACGTTCGACACGGAAGACTACGGGCCGGTCGCGTTCGTTCCGCTCATCGGCCGGGAGGGATGGGCCTGATCATATCCCGCTTCCCCGCCAGATTTCCGCGTAGTCGGGAGCGGTCCGCTCCGGTCTTTTTTCAGGTTGCGCAAGACCCGCCTGCTCCTTGAGAGACTTCACGTCACGCACAAGGCCGTTCACAACGTGAATCAGCGGGTCCACGACCTCATGATCGGGAAGCCCGTAGGCGTGAACCGCCTCCACTCCCGGCTTGTGCGTTCCGAGCTTGCGCGCCGGGTTGCCGATGACGGTTGTGTCGGGGGGAACGTCGCCGGTCACGACAGCATTCGCGCCGATACAGGCCCCTCGGTGGACGGTAATGTCGCCGAGCACCTGCGCGCCCGCACCGATCATCACGCTATCCTCGATTGTAGGGTGACGTTTCATGCCTTTTTGGTCCGGAGAGCCCATGCCGCCGAGCGTAACGCCGTGATAAAGCGTAACGTCGTCGCCGATAACCGCCGTTTCCCCGATCACCACGCCCATGCCGTGATCGATGAAAAACCGTTTTCCGATTTGCGCCGCGGGATGAATTTCGATCCCGGTCATCCAGCGCCCGATCTGCGCGATAAAACGCGCCAGCGCCCGCAAGCGCCGGTTCCAGAGGAAATGCGCGGTGCGATGGAAGAGCTGAATGTGAAACCCGGCATACCCGAAAATCACTTCGCAGGTCGTCGGGTTTGCCGGGTCGCGGGACTGGATATGACGAACGAGTTCGATCAAACGGCTCAGGCCTCGAGCCCCTCGAACAAGGCCGTCGACAAATAGCGCTCGGCGAAAGACGCGATCATCACGACGATCATCTTGTCGGCGTTTTCGGGCCTGCGAGCGACCTCGATAGCGGCAGCAAGAGTCGCGCCGGAGCTAATTCCCACCGGAATGCCCTCGATGCGCGCGAATTCCCGGGCCATCGCAAAAGCCTGATCGTTGGTGACTTTCACGATATCGTCGATGATATCGGCCTCATAGACGTCCGGGACGAACCCCGCACCGATCCCCTGTATCTTGTGCGGACCCGGATCGCCGCCGGACAGAACGGGACTGTCGGCGGGCTCAACCGCAATGGCCTTGAATTCAGGCTTCTTCGGCTTGATGAACTTCGTAACGCCGGTGATGGTGCCGCCCGTGCCAACGCCGGAAACGAGGATGTCAACCTTTCCGTCCGTGTCTTTCCAAATTTCCGGGCCGGTCGTATCGAAGTGGATTTTCGGGTTTGCCTTGTTCGAAAACTGGCCCGGAGAGAATGCGTTTTCCGTCTCCTCAAGCAGTTGCTCCGCCCGCTTGATCGCCCCTTTCATCCCCTTCTCCGCCGGCGTGATGTCGAGCGTCGCTCCGAGAATTCGCAGCATCTTGCGGCGCTCGAAACTCATGCTCTCCGGCATTGTCAGGATCAGCTGATACCCTTTCGCCGCGGCGACAAGCGCAAGGCCGATTCCCGTATTACCGGACGTCGGCTCGACCAGCACGGTCTCGCCGGGCTTGATCTTGCCTTCGGCTTCCGCAGCCTCGACCATCGCCAGCGCGATCCGGTCCTTGACCGACGAGAGCGGGTTGAAGAATTCGAGCTTGACGAGAATGTCAGCCTGCAGGTCGTGCGCTTTTGCAAAGCGGGAGGCCCGCACCAGCGGGGTAGCCCCGATGGTCTCCAGAATACTGTCGTAAACGCGTCCGCGGAATTCCTGGGTCATATGGGGTCCTTGTCTTTACGGAAGAATCGTGTCGTCAAATCAAATAAACTAAGCGAGGACCGCCCCCAAGGCAACCTTGCAAGCGATTATCATTGTTGTTTCTTTCGTTTGGCAACGGGCTTTCTGTCCTGTTGCGCGGTTGCCTGAGACGACTTGTTCGCCGGGGTTTTCCTGCGGGGAGAGACGGCTTTTTCTGCAGCCTCTCCGATCGCGGAACCGTCGGGCGAAGCCGGAATGATGTTGGCGGCCTTTTTGTCTCCCCGGTCCGGAGGCGTGATGATCCCCCCGGAAATCACGAGCTTGACCCCCTCCTCAACCGTCATGTCCAGGAAGTACAGCTCCTTCCTCGGAACGAACAGCAGGTATCCCGATGTCGGATTCGGGGTTGTCGGCACGAAGACATTCACCGTCTCGTCCGCCGTGACGCGCTGGATTTCCCCTTGCGAGCGGCCGGTAACGAAGCCGATGGAAAAGACGCCCTTCCGGGGATATTCGAGCATAACGACATCGCGAAACGCCTGCGACTGGCTGGCCATGATCGTTTCGACGATCTGCTTGATGGCGCCGTACAGGTTGCGTACGACCGGCATGCGGTCGACGATGTTTTCGGAAATCGTGATCAGAAGGCGACCAAAAAAATTCTTTGCGAACCAGCCGACGGAAATCAGGAAAGCGATGACGATGACAAGCCCGAGGCCCGGCACCGAAAACGGCAGAATGTCGTTCGGGTTATAGCGGTCCGGAATGACGGCCGCGACCTTCTCGTCGATGAAGCGGATGAAGATATAGGTGAGGAAAACCGTGATGCCGAGCGGTGCCGTCACGAGGATGCCGGCGAGAAAATAACCGCGAAGCCTTGCAAAAACGCTTATGCCGCCACCGGAATCGCCGTCGTGATGCAAATGATGTTCAGTCTTGTCGGTCATGAAATGCTTCTCCCTCCCGGACGTCCCGAAACGCGGTGGCCCCTACAATAAACAAAAAATCGCACAAGAAAAGCAAATGAGGGCTCACGTGCGATCCCAGAAACTGCTTGGGGGCCCGGTCCACAGAATGCTATAAAAAGCTGAATAAACTTCAATTCTTTAAAAATCTTGACGCCATGGCCATTTCGAATCTCCCTATATCCCTTAAAAGATCATCCCGGAGCCTCACCTTCCGCCTGCAGGCCTGCTCCATTTTCCTTTCGCTCGTTGGTATCGCCTTCGCGATCAAGACGCAGCGACATATCGCCGAGGTTTACGGCGCGGATGCCGCAACCCCCTTTCATGTCGATCTGTGGTGGCAGCTTGGGGCAGCGCTCGTCGCCAACGCGTTTGTCGCTATTGTCATTCACGGAATCGCCACCCGTCCGATCAAGGAACTCACCGGGGTCATGGACCGGATGACGCAGGGCCATCTGGACATCGAGGTCCCCTATCGCCAGCAGGGTAACGAAATCGGGAGCATGGCCCGCCGCGTGGAACACTTCCGGCAAAACGGCATTGACAAAGAACGGCTTGAGCGGGAACAGACCGAGCGCGAACGGGAACAGGCCGCAGACAAGGCCCGCACATCCCGGGATATGGCCAACTCGCTCGAACAAAGTGTCGGGCAGGTCGTGAAGACCCTGAATAACGCGGCATCGAGACTGAGTGCAACCGCCAGGACGCTCGCAATCATTGTCGATGACACGAACCGCAAGGCCGAAAGCGCCTCTTCCGCCACCTCCGAAGCCACAAATCTCGTTGGCACCGTTGCCTCCGCCGCGGAGGAACTGACTGCGACGATCGAAGAAATCGCCCGTCAGGTCGAACGATCGACCGAAATTGTCCGGACTGCGGTCTCGGAAGCGAGCAACGCCAATCAGCAGGTCCTGGAGCTCGAGCAGGCAATGGGCGAAATCGGCGAAGTTACCCGTCTTATTCAGGATATTGCCGAGCAAACCAACCTGCTCGCCCTCAACGCCACGATTGAAGCCGCCCGCGCAGGAGATGCAGGAAAAGGATTCGCCGTCGTCGCGAACGAGGTGAAGAGTCTTGCGAGTCAAACATCCAGGGCGACAGAGGAAATCGCTTCAAAAATCGAAACGCTTCAGAAAGAAACAAAAGAGGTCGTCGACGTCATCGACCGGGTTGGAAAGGCGATCGGGCGCGTGAACGAAATTTCGGCTACGATCGCCCAATCCATCGAGGAAGAAAAGTCCGCAACCGGCGAAATTTCCCGCAGCGTGCAGCGGACGTCAGCCTGTACGAATGACGTTGCGGCTAACATCCAGGGAGTTACGGAATCCGCAAGGGAAACCGACAAGGCATCGAAAGAGCTGACGTCATCCGTTGCCGGTATAACCGAACAAACCCGAAACCTGGATCAAAGCGTACAGGCGTTCCTTCAGTCCATTGGAAGCGATAGTTCCGGCAAGGACTCGTTACCTCATCTCTCCTGATGAAGGCATGGTCACCGAATAAAGCCAGCTACTGAGTAATGTGGCTTTATTAACCAATGCCGAACCTTCAGTTGTCCGGATTTTCTTGACCATCATCCACTTATGGTTTCTCATATCCTTGCTGCATACAGCAGTATTTTCGCTGAAAAGGATATACGGCCATGAAGACTCTGACGATCGCTCAGCGCATGGCGCTGCTCGTGATATTTATGAGTATACTGATTGTTGCTGCCGCCTTCGTTCCGGACTTTCGCTACGCTCTAGTTCTCCTCGCCGTCGGCATCGTGTTCTCTGTATTTATTACCCGCAGCGTCTGCGGACCTCTAAAGGTCCTTAACGAGGAAATGAATGCACTCGCCAACGGCAACTACACGAACACCACGGCGTTTGCCGACGAAAAAAACGAGTTTGGCTTGATCGCCCGGAGCATTGATATGTTTCGGGCCAGGATGCTCCGGGCCCACGAGCTTGAAGAGGAACAGGAACTCAACGCGGAACGCGCTGAGACAAACCGCAAGCTTGGCATGGTCGACGTCCTGCACGATATGGTCGCGGCCGGAATGGACAGTACCGACGCACTCATCAAACTCGTCAGGATGCGCGTGGAAATCGCCGAGGCCAGTGCCCAGGCACAAACGATGGCCTCGTCCATCGAGGAACTTGCGGCCTCCATCGAACAGATATCCTCGAACAGTAATCACGCCGCCGACGAGGCAAAGTCTGCCGAGAGTTCGGCGAGAGAGGGCGTTGCCGCAGCCGGAGAAGCGGACCAATCGATGGAGCGGATCGTCGATATTGTCAGGCATTCCGCCGAAGACGTCGACGCGCTGGCTGCGGAATCAGAAAAGATCGGCGCAATCGTCACCCAGATCGAGGAGATCGCGGAACAGACCAATCTTCTCGCCCTGAATGCCACAATCGAAGCCGCCCGGGCCGGAGACGCGGGCAAAGGTTTTGCCGTGGTCGCAACGGAAGTCAAGTCTCTCGCCAATGAAACCGGCAAGGCAACTGTCGATATCCGCGAGAGAATCGAAGCATTGCGGACCCGTATGGACGCCATCGTCGACTCGATGAAGACGAGCGCCACCGCGGTTACCGATGGGCGGGAAGTCGTCATGCGCATGGGCGAACAGCTTCGCAACATAGCCGCCAGCGTTAACACCGTTTCGCGGGAAATGGGCGAAGTTGCCTCGATCCTCACCGAACAGTCCGCGGCCTCGAGCGAGGTTGCGCGGAGTGTCGACATCATCGCCCGGGCGACGGAGCGAAACGATCAGGAGATCCACAAGGTCGTCGACCTGATGGACGACCTTGCCGACACGCTGGGCGAGCGTATCGGGAGCTTTTCCGACCTCGGCCTTGATCAGGCCATCGTCGAGATCGCCAAAAACGACCATATCCTCTTTAAAAAAAGGGTTCTGGACTGCCTCTCCGGACGCGGGTCGTTTACGGCCAGTTCTCTGGCCGACCACCAGAATTGCCGGTTTGGTAAATGGTACCAGTCGGTCAAAAACCCGGCGATCCTCAACAACCCCGCCTTCAAGGAGATCGCGGCGGTCCACAAGCAGGTCCACGACAGCGCGCGGGCCGTTTTAAAGGCTCATGAAGCGGGTAATGTCGAGCAGGCATTGAAAGAGACCGAAATCCTCGACAAAGCGTCCTCGGGCGTCGTCCGGCAGCTCGACATTCTCGTGACTGCCCTTAACGAAATCACAAAGGGTGCGAGCGCTACGGACCGACGAAAAGCGGCCTGATCCAGCGTCGTCGAGACAAACCCCACTCTGCTTTTCGCGTCCCGCAACCGGGACGCGAAAAATTTTATGGCCTGGAAAATTCATCACCGGAATTGATATCCCTACCCGCCTCTGGCGAGAGAGAAGAGCCACGCCCGGCCGGCGCGCACCGCCCGTCGACACACTGACATGATGAAATGTCAGGAAAGCCGCAGACTGAGGCAAGCCCTTCACGCTGGCATAATTTCTCGACCAGATCGTGGTCCGGTCGCGCACTAACGTTCATGCAGGCCGGATAGTAGCCACAGCAATTGTGCCTGTCCTTGACGGCACAATCGGCATCCGTTTCGCAGGAATAATCGAGCGAACTTTCATAGTCCTGAAACGTCCGCACGCCGCCCTCACTCGCGAGGCAGGGCGTAGACAAGCCGACCAGGGCCAAAAGAGAAACGAGAAGAAATCGCCTGACAACGCCGCCGCTCATTGTTTGCCCCTCGCTCGAAGAAATAATAAAGATGCCCCTGCCGGAAAAACCGACAGGAGCAGAACTCTGCGGAGTTTTAAACTCCTTATCATAACAACGCTTCCGACACGGCCATGATATGCAATTTGAAAATTGCAAAATCAGAGGCACGTGTCAATCAGAAGGGAAGCTATGATGCGGAAACATACCCCCCCCGGAGAACAGCACTAATGCAAATGGTGACGCGCAGGGATTCGAACCCTGGACCTACTGATTAAAAGTCCTATGTTATCAATGACTTACAATAAGGGGCAACAAAAGACAAAAGATAAATCAAGGGCTTATAAAATCGGGCTAGTTGTCGGTTATAGTCCTTATTTGCCGTTTTTTGCGCCCAAGTGCCCCATGAGTGCCCCACGAAAAACGGCTTGTAAATGCTGTAGTACCCCCAAAAGCACCCCCTGCTTGAAAAGTGTAATAACATAGCCCACCGTTAGCTTTTTTGACTGGGCAGGCTTTTAACGCGTTCCATGAAAAACATCATATGCTTTGCAAGGTATGCATCGCAGACTTCTTCTGCCTCATAGACTTCATCCAGCTTTCTTTCAAAGGTTCTCTGATGCATGCCTTTGGGCTTGATGTAGTAATCATCACCGCCCAGCCTGTTTTTCAGCTTCCACATTCTATCAATGGCGCGGTCTTGTGCGCTCTTGCCTTGTGAGCGGTATTTAAGCCTGTAAGCATGGCGGGAAGCGAAATATCTTGAGCCGCCAGCGGAATACAGGACAGCGGCCCGCCTACCAGTCACGGGGCAAACAAACCAATAGCGTTGCCCGTAATTCGTCCGGGTTGTCGTCAGGTCTACACGGTAGTTTAAATCATGCGGCTCGTCGTGAATGGTCTTGGTATAGCGAAGCTGCATATGGGCGCTGTCTTCGCTCTTGAAAACCGTATAGCCAATACTGGCCACATAGCTGTTATCACGCGTTCGCGTCCAAGTGAGCGTCCCCATCGAAGAGCCTGAGCCTTTGGGAAT
>RZZS01000067.1 GCA_009929775.1 Alphaproteobacteria bacterium | reverse complement strand
CATAACGACGTTGCATTCGGAGGGCGGTATGCAGGTCAAGTTTCGTATCGACGGAGATATGACCGACTACGCGCGTGAAAGCGACATAACCGCTACCGAATACGATATTTTAACTAATCTTGTAATGAACCTGGCTAAAATGGACGCTACGCAGAAACGAATACCGCAGGACGGACTGCTTCCTTGGATTTGGAGGCGGCGCGACTACGAAATACGAACCGCTTCCATTCCGGTTGAAAACTTTTCGTTGAAAGCGAACTTCAACAAAATTCAGTTTCGTCTTTTGCGAAGCGATATGAAGATAACGCTGGATCAGATAGGATTATCGCCTCTGGAAATGGAAATAGTAAAGGGAATGATAAGTCAGCCGAGTGGAATGACGGTCTGCACGGGGCCTACAAGTTCGGGAAAGACGACGACTATTTACGCGATACTGCATACTATGGATATGGAGAAACAGGTATGTTATACGGTTGAAAATCCTGTTGAATACCGTCTGCCGGGGGCTACGCAGATAAAGGTTGATGAAAAGTCCGGAAATACGTTCCAGTTTATTCTTAAGTCATTAATGCGTCTCGATCCGGATATCGTATTCATAGGAGAAATGAGGGACGTTGAAAGCGCGCGCATGGCGACGCAGATAAGTAATACCGGACATACGGTCTATTCGACGCTTCATACAAACGATTCGTTCGGCGCAATTCCGCGGGTTCTCGATCTCGGCCTCAAGCCCGGGATGCTCGCCGGCGCGCTGATCGCGGTTTTTGCCCAGCGTCTCGTTCGACGCCTTTGCGCCAGTTGCAAGGAAGAGTATGTGGCGAGTGAGGAGGAGTGCGTGATTCTCGGTGTCGACCCATCGAATCCGCCTGCGATCCACCGGGCCCATCAGGGTGGGTGTCAGGTGTGCGCCGGCAAGGGCTACAAAGGCCGGGTTGCGATCGCCGAGATTCTTCTTTTCGACGAAGACCTCGATGACGTGATTGCGAGCGAAGGCACAAAAGCCGATCTGCAGCGTGTCGCCAAACAAAAAGGCTTCAAAAGCATGAAAGACGATGGCATGCTTAAGGTACTTGAAGGTCTCACCAGTATCGAAGAAGTTTCCAAAAAAGTGAACATCAACAGCTAGGGACGGCTATGGAGCGCTATAAGTACAGAGCGATTAACAGTCGCGGGCGACCGGTTCGCGGTGTCGTTTCGGCAGCGAACGAGGTCGATCTGTATAACCAGCTCCAGAGCGCCGGGATGGAGCTTCTTCAGTGTGCGCCCCTTGGGAAAAAGGCCACCAGCTTCTCTATTGGTCGAAAAAAGGTAAAGGTTCGCGATCTGATTCAGCTTTTTGTTCACCTTGAACAAATGCAGTCGGCGGGTGTTCCGATGCTCGACGCGCTTGCCGATATTCGCGATACAACAGATAACGATTCCCTGCGCGACATCATGTCGGAGGTCTACCGGGATGTCTCGGAAGGCAGTGCGCTGTCGGAAGCGATGCAAAAGCACCCGAAAGTTTTCGGAAACCTTTACATCTCTCTTGTCGCGGCCGGTGAAGAAACCGGCGACATGAGTTCTTCCTATCTGCAGCTCGTCAAGTACCTGAAGTGGGTTGACGTGATGCAGGCGCGGATCCGCAAGGCTACCCGTTATCCGATGATCCTTATCGTCGTTCTGGTTGCGACGGTTGTCGTTATGATGGGATTCGTCGTGCCCCAGATTGTCGACTTCATCCGCAACATCGGTCAGGAATTGCCGATCTATACGCGCGCATTGATCGCTACGTCGGATTTCTTCAGGGCGTTCTGGCCGTACATTCTTGCCGCCCCGGTCGTTATATTCATCGTCATTAAGCTGATGCGGAAAGCGTCTCACGAGTTCGCCTATCGGGTGGACATGGCGTTTATCACGATGCCGGTCGCGGGACCACTGGTCCGGAAAATCAGCATCGCCCGGTTTGCCCAGACGTTCGGAGCGCTGTACGCCGCTGGCATTGATGTCATTCAGGCGCTCAAGGCGTCGCAGAATACCGTCACAAATCTCGCGCTGCGCGAGGCGCTGGACATGGTGATTCTCTCGGTGCAGAACGGCAGCCCGCTTTCGGAAGCATTCAACGCATCGGGTGAGTTCCCGAGCATGGTCGTCCGTATGCTCCGGATCGGCGAAGAGTCTGGAAACCTTACAAACGTTCTTGAGCAGGTCTCGGATTTCTATACCGCCGATGTTGACGAAGCTGTAAGTGCGTTGATTGCGATGATTGAACCTTTGCTTACGGCTATTCTTGGGGGTATGATACTCTGGATTGCCGTTGCCGTCTTTGGCCCGATATACTCTAGCTTCGAGAATCTTGAATTCTAGTTGATCCCGTAATGAAAGCACCATTCATATCCCCGTCTCGCAGCGTTCTCCTTGTTGGAGACGAGGCCGTGTACATTTACAGTGCTGGATTGTCGTCCGTCCGGCTCGTCGAGTCGGTGCCGTGGGACACCAGCGGTTTCGAGGATCATGTGTCCTCGATAATCACGAAGGAGTGCAAGTCCAGGCCTGTCCTTATCCTTTATGACATGGTGGAACAGCACTACCGTAAGGAGCGCATGCCAAAAGTCGGTCCGATGGACAAGGCTAACGTGCTCCAGAGAAAGCTGCGGGTTGTTTTTCCGCAGTACACCGTGAGGGCGGCGTTTCGGCTCAAGGAAAAGGCTACGATCACCGCGAAGCAATCCGGTGGCGGTGGGGGGCTCTATCTGTTCGCGGCAATTCCGGGGACCGAGAATTTCAAGCGCGTGCTTGAGGCCGTTCGGCGGTCGATGGCCTCTATTTCCGGACTGTGTTTGCTTCCCGTCGAATCGGCGGACATGGTTAAGACCATCGCCGAGAAGCTTGCCCGGAAGAGCGGTTCGAGGTCGAAGTGGGTCGTCTTTATGGGGCAGCACCAGAACGGCGGTCTGCGCCAGATCGTTACAAAGAACGGCGAACTCGCGCTCACCCGGATGACTCCGATTGTCGATAACGATATCGATTCGGTAAGCTGGGCGGAGGAAGTCGTCCAGGAATTCAATGCGACGATGAGCTACCTTTCGCGATTCGGCTATTCTCCGGACGACGGTCTCGAAGTTGTTCTGATTGCCAATCCGGAGCCCGGCGATCTGGTAAGCGAGCGTATCGAGACTCCGTGCCATTTTACCGCAATGGCGGCTTCAGATGCTGCGCGCCTTCTGGGAATCGGAAACCTGCATCAGGCGGACGAGCGCTACGCGGATGCCCTCCATGCTGCATGGTCCGGGTCAAAAAGGTCCTTTGCCCTGCCGATGCAGTCTCGGGAGCTTCAGACGGTTCACAAGCCCCGGCAGGTCGCGATGGTTGTGATGCTCCTGATGCTGCTGGGAATCGTGTATCTTCTCTCCCAGCTTTTCATGGGGTCCCAGAAGCTGTCGGCAACCCAGAGTGAAATCGACAATCTCACCTCAACCAGAAACCAGCTCGAAGCTGCCTACCAGGCGGAACTGGACAAAAAGCAGGCTATGGGGTTCGACGTTGAGCTCGTTCAGGGGACTCTCGAGGCCTATGATCGACTCGAGTCCATAGATATCGACGCTCTTACGCTCTTTAAAGCGATTGGAGAGTCGATCGGTCAGGAGCGAACAATCGACCAGATTACGATCGAAAGTGTTCAGGTAAAAGATGCGTTTAGCCCGGCCCGGCCATCCTACCTGCAGACAGACAAAACCGAAGATTTGTCCGCGTATGAGGCGAAGTTCACAATGAAGTTGCCGGCATCGCTGACGGCTGCTGGTGCCAATCGTGTTTTCGAGGAAATTCGAGGTCGGCTGCAGGCCGCGCTTCCAGACCACGTTGTTTTGGTCAGTCAGGCGCCTGCACCCAATACGTATGAAGCGGCTATTGAGGGAAGCGCCGGCTCTACGGTTCGGCAGGAAATTCAGGATTTCCCGGCAGAGATGACACTCAGGAAGATCGTCAAATGATAGGAATACTTGGATTTAGAAGGATCGTCGTTCTGCTGGTTCTTGCGGCGATTGCCGGACTGGTTGCTGCTGGCGTATATCTTTATCTCGAGCCGCAAAATGTTGCCGCAGAGCGCGAGATGCGTTCGTTGAAGTCGCAGGTTGCCGCGAAGCGGAACGATATTGAAAAGGTTCGCGCCGAACTCGATAAGCTGACGGAGCAAAAGGACACATTCGAAGAGCTTCGAAAGGTTGGATTCTTTAGTCAGCAGGATCGCCTTGTCGCAAAGGACCGGATTGAGGAAATTCAGGAGCTTTCATCCGTGCTTGCTGTGCGCTACCGCATTCGCCCCGCCGAGATCGAAACGAACCCTCTGATCAGGAAGGCAAAGCACGTCGTCCTCGCAAGCCCCTTCGAGATTACCGTCGATGCTCTGGACGATTCCGATATTTATCGTTTTATATATCTGCTTCAGACGAGCTTCCCTGGGCATGCGAGTTTTGATTCGGTCAATCTTAAGCGCGGTGCGCAAGTCGATGATGCATCGCTGCGTCAGATATTGACAGACCGGCCTGTCGCTCTGGTGAACGGAAACCTCAAGTTCACGTGGCGTACAATTCTACCGGAGGAGCAGGTTTCTATTCAGGGAGATAACAGATGATTCGCTTGTCCCTGATCCCGTTTTTGGCCGTAATCACGGTTTCGATCGTCCTCGCCGGCGCTTTTTCTTCAGCGGCTTACGCCCAACCGGAGCAGGATGCCGGCGTACCGCAGAATCTCGATGAGACAGCGCTGGAAGGGGAGGCTGTCATTTCGGTCGCACCGGCTGCCGATACGGATCTCAAGACCGATCGAGGCTCTCTCAAATTTTTCGACCGGGGAATCCCTGATCCCAGAGACGTTCCGTCCTTGTTTTTTACGCCCTGGACCCAAACGTTGATTCGGGAATACCGTTCCTTGCCCAAGGGCGGGAAGCCTCCCGTGGACCCGAGACCAATTGACGGTGGCTCGGTCGGGGTGGCGGGGGATTCCGGCGGGCCATCCGGTCCCCGGGAGATTTCGCTGGGCGGCATTGCGTGGGTCAACCAGAAACAATGGACAATATGGTTTAACGGACAAAGGGTGACGCCGAAAGGCTTGCCGGAAAACGTTCATGACTTCTCTGTTACGAAAGATTATATCGACGTCCTTTGGTACGACCCGTCCACAAACATTGTGTATCCGATCCGGTTGCGTCCCCATCAACGGTTTAATCTCGATAGCCGAATATTCCTCCCCGGATAGCGGCATGATTCCTGTGCATGATATGGAGGTCGCGCTTCAGGTTAGCGGCGTAAGTGTTGGCTACGAGGGCGGACCTGTGATTTCGAATGTCAACCTTGCGATTCCGCGCGGGGAGACGTTTGGGCTGATGGGGCTCAACGGCGCGGGAAAGACAACGCTCATTAAAGCGATTCTCGGGTTGCGGGACCGAATCGAAGGGGCAATCTCGATTAATGGCCTGGGTAATACAGCAAAGGCGGCCAAGGCTCACGTTGCCTATTTACCCGAGCGATTTGATCCTCCATCCTTTCTTACGGGGCGTGAGTTTTTGCAGTTCAGCATGCGCCTATATTCGCAAGGTTACGAGGAAAATGCCGTTCGGGCGGCGGCAGAACGACTCGCTCTCAGCCCCGAGGTTCTTGGAAAGCGGGTGAATACGTACTCCAAGGGCATGCGTCAGAAGCTTGGGCTCCTTGCGACGTTGCTTACCAACTGCTCGCTCATGATTCTGGACGAGCCGATGAGCGGGCTCGATCCAATGGCTCGCGCGCTCGTAAAGGAGGCGCTTTGCGATTCACGACGCGCCGGGCGGACAATTTTTTTAAGCTCGCACATTCTGGCCGACATGAACGAGATATGTGACCATGTCGCAGTGCTCCATGGCGGGGGAATTGTTTTTGACGGTACGCCTCAGGCCATGCTGACGAGCGCTGACGACGGTAACCTTGAGCGTGCGTTTTTAAGATTGATCCAGAAGGTTGAGCGCAGTGCCGAGTAATCTTTCCCTATTCGTAATTCTCTGGTAGATTAGCTATGAGTTTCTCATTATGTGGGGCCTATCCCGCCCAACGTCCCAAAAAGGTATTTGTCTGACATGTTAACAGGTTTCATGATGCCCACCTGGACCCGCAAGGCCTCTTTCCGTTGTGCCGTGACCCACGCACTCATCGCTGGTCTGGTTTTTGCTGTCCCAGGGATTTCCGTTGCGCAGAGCAGCGCGGATACGCGCTTCCCTCTGCCGGTTCTTGATGCGTCGGATGAGAGAGCGGAGCGTTCCCCTGCCATAAAACCGGTGGAGGGATCGCCGCCAATGCCAGCTCCAATTGGAGCGACAGCCGGTTCCCCGGATATTTCAAAGACTTCACCGAGTCAGGTAACTGCTCCGGGGACGGAGATGGTGCCGGGAGGGCAAGGGGGTTCCGTATTGTCTCCGTCCTTCGTTCCGCCAGGCGAGTCGGAGGCGAATATCGAGGCAGGCAGGGTAACGGCTTCGCCGGAGGAAATCGGTCCGGCCGTATATTACGACTCGACCACTATTCCGGCGGCGACCTCAATGGGCGCGGAAGCTGGTCCGCGGAAGGCGGACCCTCGCAAGGAACCCGCCCAGAAACTGATTGTCGTCTCCAAGGATTACGGCGCAGGTTCGATAGAGGCCCAGATTGTTGCCGCAAGCCGTGCTCTTGAGCTTGGGCGGTACGATTCGGCTATTTCAATGTATGAAGCTCTCAAGCGCAGGAATTCAAGAGACCAAAGAATTCTGATGGGACTTGCTGTCGCTTACCAGAAAGCCGGGCGCACTGACGCCGCCATTCAGGCCTATCAATCGATTGTCGATATCAATCCCGATAACGTTGATGCCAGGGCGAACATGCTGGGGCTGATTCGTACGAAATATCCTGCCGTTGCACTTCGCCGCCTGCTTGACCTTCGCGAGAAGGAGCCAAATAACGCCACGCTCGCTGCCCAGATCGGTCTTACTCATGCCGAGCTTGGTAATTTCGATGAGGCGATGGAGTATCTCGGCATGGCGTCTGCCATTTCGCCCGGCAATCCGCTGCACTATTACAACATGGCGGTTGTAGCCGACCGGGCCGGTCACCTCGACGAAGCGCGGTCTCTTTATGAAAGGGCGCTGGAGGTCGACGCTATCGAAGGGACTGTCGATTTCCCCCGTGAACTCGTCTACGATCGTCTGGCGAAAATACGCGACCTTTGATATCCCTGCGGCAGATTGAGATGAGTATTCCCGGCACTGATCCGCTCCTCTTTGGTGCGGGTGTGCTCATTTTCTGCCTGATCGGCCTTGTCCTCGGCAGCTTTTCTACGGCTGTTTCACACCGAGTCACTTCGGGGACCTCGTGGGCGCGATTTTCGGGTGGAGAATCCCGGTCTTCCTGTCGCTCGTGTCAAAATATTCTTGGCATACGGGATCTCGTTCCTCTCGCTTCTTGGATGGCGCTTCGTGGGCGATGCCGACATTGCGGCGCGCCGATAGGCCTGCGGTATCCGGTCATGGAGTTCATATCCGTTGTTGCCTGCGTGTCAGCGTATCTCGTGATGGGGTTTCAGGTCGAAACGTTCGTCGTCGTCTCCTTCGTTCCGTTCCTTCTCGCAATGGCGGTCATCGATCTCGAGCGCCTGATCCTTCCGAATCAGCTGATGGTCATTTGTGCCGGCATCGCTCTCGCGCTTGCGGCTGTCCAAGCTTTGGAGGCGCGCGATATTCTGGTTTTGGGCATGGCGTTGGCGGCATCGGTTGGTTACGCCCTGTTTATCTGGGGTACAGGCCGGGTAGTTTCTTCGTTGCTTAAGAAGGAAGCGATTGGTTTCGGGGATGTGAAACTCTTCGGTGTGGCTGGTCTCGCGCTCGGATTTGAAGTTCTTCCATCGTTTCTGATTCTTTCCGGGGCGCTGGGAGTCGCCTTTGGTACGGTGTGGCTGACGATTCGAAAGGAAAATGTTTTTCCGTTTGGCCCCGCGCTGATTGCGGCTTTTTACCTTTTGTTGGTTTTCACATGATAATTTATGCTGGTTGACGGTCTGCAGTTGACCCGTTTGCGGTAATTATCGATGCTAGGCCGAAACTCGTTTGAGGTTTCATTCGCACGCTTCGGGTCATTTCCCCCGGGCCGAAAAAGGAGGCTACTTTGGATCTTACGCAGCTACTCGCGTTCACGATGCAGAATAACGCATCGGACCTTCACTTAAGTCCTACCAGCCCCCCGATTATCCGCGTTCACGGCACTCTTAAGCGAATTAAGGGCGATCCGCTGACCAGCGACGATATCCGGACCATGCTGTATTCGGTTATGACCGAAGACCAGCGTAGCGATTTTGAAAAAAATCTCGAGCTTGACTTCGCGATTGCTTTTGGAGATCAGGCGCGTTTTCGCGTGAACGCCTTTACGACTCGCAACGGGACAGCCGCAGTGTTCCGGACGATCCCGTCGAAAGTCCCGACGATGGATGAACTCGAGTTGCCGCCCGTGATTCGGCGCCTGTCAGAGCTGGAAAAGGGAATTGTCATCGTTGTCGGACCGACTGGCAGTGGTAAGTCGACTACCCTTGCTTCAATGATTAACGGCATTAACACCAACGATTCCCGGCATATCATTACAATTGAAGACCCTGTCGAGTATTTTCACTCCTCCAAAAAGTCACTTGTGAACCACCGCGAACTCGGGCACGACACGCGTTCGTTCGCGGCGGCTCTGCGAAGTGCCCTTCGGGAGGACCCTGATGTTATTCTCGTTGGGGAAATGCGGGACTACGAAACCATTTCGCTTGCTCTCACTGCCGCAGAAACCGGTCACCTTGTCTTTGCGACGTTGCACGCCAATTCGGCTCCGAAGACAATCGACCGTATCATCGACGTGTTCCCAACGGGTGACAAGGAGATGGTTCGTGCGATGCTCGCTAACTCGTTGCAGGGTGTTATCGCCCAGACGCTTCTAAAGCGTGCAGACGGCAGCGGTCGGGTAGGTGCGTTCGAAGTGCTTCTCGGAACCAACGCCGTACGAAATCTGATCCGCGAAAACCAGATCGCACAAATTTATTCGATGATTCAAACCGGGAAGAGATACGGCATGGTGACCATGGAGGATGCCGTAAACAGCCTTCTGGAGTCCGGGATCATCGACAAGTCGGAAGCCCGCCGCGCGCTCATCAAGACGACGGACGACAGTACCGGCGAGGATTCGGACTATGCATCGGCCGCCCTCGGGGGAGGTCGAAAGGGGGAGGCTCCTCCGACCGAGCAGGCCGATTCGCGGTCTGGCGGCGGATCGGGTGATGGGGGGTATTCGTTCTAGATGGAACAAAGCCGCGAGCCAACGGTTCTCAGATTTCTGAACGCCATGAATGCCTATGGCGCCAGCGACCTTTATCTGACAGTAGACTTTCCACCCTCCCTCCGGATCGAAGGGTCGCTAAAGAATCTCCGCGAAGAAAAGCTTCGCGAGGAGGAGATCGGCGAAATCCTTAATTCAGTTCTGACGAATCGTCAGAAGCGGGATTTCGAAGCGCATCAGGAGTTGAATACTGCCCTCGATATGGGCAAGTATGGCCGCTATCGTGTCAATGTGCTTCAGCAACGCCAGCACCCGGCTCTCGTTATTCGCAGAATCGTCTCAAAAATCCCGGGGTTCTCCGAGTTGCGTCTGCCGGATATCCTCGGAAACCTTGCGATGGAGCGGCGCGGACTCGTCCTCGTCACGGGGATGACCGGGTCCGGGAAGTCGACCACTCTCGCGTCGATGATTGACTACAGGAATCAGCGCGAAGAAGGACACATTATTACAATCGAAGACCCGATTGAGTACTATCACGAGCACAAGAAAAGTATCGTTACCCAGCGGGAGATCGGGGTCGACACCGAGTCCTACGCCATCGCTCTCAAGAACGCGCTCCGCCAGCGCCCCGACGTTATCCTCGTCGGGGAAGTCCGGGATCGTGAGGTGATGGAGCAGGCATTGACTGCAGCGGAAACCGGGCACTTGTGTCTGGCGACGATTCACACCAACAACGCCTATCAGGCTATTGAGCGGATTGTTAACCTGTTTCCGGAAGACCAGCATCAACAGGTCCGTCTGAACCTGTCCCTGAATTTGCGCGCGATTGTTTCCCAACGTCTTCTCGCTTGCGAAAAGGGCGGAATGACTCCGGCGATGGAAATTCTTTTGAATCA
Source organism: Alphaproteobacteria bacterium (assembly GCA_009929775.1). Taxonomy (GTDB): domain Bacteria; phylum Pseudomonadota; class Alphaproteobacteria; order Micavibrionales; family Micavibrionaceae; genus RZZS01. The sequence continues at coordinate 5,986 of RZZS01000067.1, read as the reverse complement.
GGGCCTGGTTCGGGAGCTGATTTACAAGGGTGAGGTTGGTCGACTCCGCGAGGTTATGGAGACAAACCTGTCGAGCGGCATGCGCACATTCGACCAGTCGCTTCTCGAGATGTTCCGGAGTGGTCTCATTTCCGAGGAAATGGCCATCAGCCAGGCGGACCAGCAGAGCGATATGAAGGTCAAAATCCAGCAGGTCAGGCTGGGTGGCAAGGATGGCGCGCTGAAGGCGCTCGATACATCGAAGATAAAAATTTCCGACTAACGCGATAATTCCGGCGTCGGAGCGGTTTCACTGGAAATGATCGCCGGAAACCTTTATCTTGATATTCAGAGCTTTCCGTCACACAATTCTGTGTGAAGAATCGTCCCAATCGCAATGGAACTGTATCCAATTATGACCCCCCGGAAGAAAACCATGCCGAAGGCACATGCATTGACTCTTTTCGTTTTCGCCATCGCCGCCGCCGTTTCGCTGTCGGCCTGCGATCTGGCCACGAATTACACAAAATTTGATCGCACCAGAGATATGGAGGTCCAGGACTACCGCGACTCGCTCGCGCCGCGGGAGCCTGAACTCCCACCCCAGGCGTCCGTTGCCGGGTCGGAGCCTCCGCCGTTCATGTCCTATGTCGCTCCGGTCTCCGAGCATCTCAAGCCGATGCCTCTGGTCTCAATATCGGTTAACCAGACCGTGCCGTTGCGGGATGTTCTCTTCGAACTGGCGGATCAGGCTGATTACGATATAGAGCTCGATCCACGGATTAGCGGTTCGGTCATCTTTACGGCGCGTAACCGGCCGTTCGATCTTGTCGTTGATCGGATCACAAAGATGGCAGGTTTGCGCTATGAGTTCAAAAACGACATGCTTCGGGTGGAGCTCGATACGCCGTACCAGAAAAACTACAAGATCGACTATCTCAACCTTGTAAGAACAAGCACGAGCGATGTCAGCAACAACGTCGCGGTCGTCTCGGGTGAGGGGGCTGATACGGGATCCAGTTTTTCCGCGAGCACCCAGAACAAATCGAACTTTTGGGAGGAGTTGAGTGTAAGTCTGCAGCAGATACTGGCGACCGACAGGAGCGCCGACGCCCTTCGCACGTCTACGAATCCCCAGATTACGGCGGTTGCGGAGCAAACGGCTCCCGTTGCGCAAACGGCTCCTGCGGTTGAAGGTGAGGGCGCTTCGGAAACGCCGCCTCCCGCCGCGCCTCCTGCGGTTCTGCGCGTTGATTCTCTCCCTGTCGGCGATGAGGAACAGGAAGAAATGGAACTTGCGCAATCGGCGTTTTCGCTCAACAGGCAGGCTGGCATCGTTACAGTTTTTGCGACCAAGCGTCAGCATGATGAGGTTAGCGAGTATCTGGCCATGCTTCGCCGTGCGGTCGGTTCTCAGGTTCTGATCGAGGCCAAGGTTCTTGAAGTCGCTCTCAACGACGAGTTCGCCACAGGGATTGACTGGAATGCTCTTTTGCTCTCCGGGGATCTTGGCGTTGGCTGGGATATCGTTTCCGAGACGGGGGTTCGTCCGCTTCTTGATCCGGTCGTAGATCCGTCATCCGACTTCTTCCTGACCTTCCTTGGTAACGACATCACTGCAGGAATTCAGGCGATCGCAAGATTCGGTACGGTCAGGGCGCTTTCCAGCCCCCGTCTTACGGTTCTGAACAATCAGTCCGCCGTGTTAAACGTCGCTGACAACCGTGTCTATTTCGAGATCGATATCGACGTGACGACCGACGAAGGCGTTACAAGCACCGAGATCGATAGTGAAATCAAGAACGTTCCGGAAGGTGTACTCATTAACGTTATCCCGTCGATCGACCTCGATTCTGGCGAGATTTCGATGGCTGTTCGCCCGACGGTTACCCGGATTGTCGAGTTTATCAACGATCCCGCCGTTGCTTATGTCACTTCGGCGAACAACATCGACAATGTTGTGTCCCAGATTCCGGTAGTAAACATTCAGGAAATGGACTCGATCATCAAGGTCCCGTCGGGAAAGGCGATCGTGATGGGTGGTCTCATGCAGGATACCTTTGAAAGCGAGCAGAATGCTGTTCCTGTTCTCGGTGAGCTTCCAGTTTTCGGCTCGTTGTTCCGCACGCAGGGCGACGCGGTCCGCAAGACGGAACTCGTTATCTTCCTGAAGGCGACCATTGTCGATGCTGAAGATACCATTCATCCAACGGATAAGGATCTCTATCGTACGTTCGCGCAGGATCGGCGTCCTCTTCGGTTCTGATGGGCAGCAAGACCACACGGTGAATTCCGGTGTCTATAACACTCGTTGGTTACATACTTAAAGCGGCAGTGAGGGACAGAATCATTCTGTCCTTTCTGTTCGTTTTGATTTTGGGGATGGTTGTTTCCGTGTTTCTCGGATCCGCCGCAATAACGGAGAAAGATCAGTTCACTCTCGTTTTTCTCGGTTCGAGCCTGCGCCTTGGCGGGATGATGGGGCTCGTACTTTTCGTGATTTTCTTCGTTCGACGATCGTTCGAGACCAAAGACGTCGAGTTCTTGCTCAGCCGTCCTATCAGTCGGGCTTGCTATATCCTTTCGCATTGCGCGGCCTTTTCGCTTCTCGCTGTGATGGTGGCAGTTCCTGTTTCGGGCATCGTCGCGGGGGTTGGCATCGGCCATCTGTCGCCCGCTTATGGATTATGGGCGCTCAGCCTGTTGACTGAATATGTTGTCATGGTCAATGTCGCGTTGTTTTTCTCGATGGTGCTCTCAAGCGCGCCCGCAAGTGCGATGATCACGCTGGCGTTCTATGTTCTTTCGCGAATGATCGGCCAGATTATGGGTATCGTGGAGGCGACGCCGCATAATTCTCCGTTTGCGTGGCTGGGGGGTCCGATGGAAGTCGTTTCAATGATTATTCCCCGGATCGACGTGATGGCGCAGTCGACCTGGCTGGTGTATGGCGACCAGGTCGATGTTGCAGGGCTTGGGCTGTTTATTGTTGTTCAGGGTGGCATCTTCACTGCTTTCGTTGTTAGCGGTGCGCTATTCGACCTCGTTCGCAGGCAGTTCTGATGGATGCGCGCGTCAGAAGTGTCGTGTACGGTGTGTTTGCCATTATTCTTGCTGTGAACATCGTGTTCTGGTTTTTTGCGCGGGAGCAGCGTGTCGGATGGGCGAATGTTCCGCCGGTCCCAAAGGCCTCGAGAGCGTCCGCAATGGCGCTTGGCGATCCTCAGCTCGCGTATCGCGCCGTTGGCATTATGCTCCAGAACCTGGGCGATTCGGGCGGACGTACCACGCCTTTGAGTGCCTATGATTATGGGCGACTCAAGGGCTGGTTTTTTCTTTCGGACGGGCTGGATCCCGCGTCCGACTTCGTTCCTCTTCTGGCTGCCCGCTATTTCGGATCGTCGTCCGACCCGGCCCAGGTCAAAGAGGTGGTGGACTATCTTGAACAGGTTGGTCAGCATCCGGGACCGGAGAAGTGGCGCTGGCTTTCCCATGCCGTCTTTCTGGCCCGGCATAAAGAGCAAAACCTTGCGCGTGCCTTTGAATTGGCACAAATTCTTGCGGGACTCGATACGCCGGGGATGCCAGGATGGACGCGTATGATGCCAGCCTTCGTTCTTTCTGAGCTGGGTGAGAAGGACATGGCGTACCGGATTATGATGAATTTGCTCCTCGAAAGTTCCGAACGTCTTCATCCTAATGAGGTCAATCACATCATTGGATATATTTGTGAAGAGATTTTGTCACCGGATGAGGCGCTGAGCGATCCTCTTTGCGCCGGGGGCCAGGGAAGGTAAAAATATGGCCTTGTCCCAGATGCGATTTTCTCCTTCTGAACTCGTTTCCCTTTTTGGGATAGCGCAGTGCCTGTTGATTGTGACCTATATCCTGTTCCGGTTTCGGCATATAACGCGAGAGGGCTTGCCGCTTTTCTATTTCTCGGTTCTCGCGTGCGCCCTGTTTCTCGATTTTTCCCAGCGGTTCATCGGTACGGCATCTCCATGGTTTCCTCTGCTCCAGTGGGTATTCTGGTTTTCCGGTCCGCCGCTGGCCGTTCTTCTCATCATTCAGATGGCGCAGATTACGCGCACTCCCGCGTTGCGGCATTATTGGGTGTTGCTGACGATCCCTGTTGCGTTCGGAATTAGCTTCCTCTTCGCATCCGGGGAGGAGGGGTGTGGGCGTAATCTGGCTTTATGCAGCCCGTTTTACGAATGGTTGGTCGTAACCGGCGTCGTAGCAGGAAGCGTCAGTCTGTTCGAAATCTGGGCCAGCCGGGGGCTGATGGATTCCGTGCGGACTCAGCCTGGCGGTCGGGAGCGATTCTGGCTCATCATCATGCTCATCGTCGTGAATATCGTGTTTTTGACAATTGAGCTTTTTGGGATCGGCGGTGTGCTTGGCGTAGATAATCGCGAATTGTCCCGGGGCGTTCTGGCGATCGGATTTGCCTATCTTGCGTCCACGACGCTGTTCCGAATTTATCCCGCTGCCATACGATACAGTCCGGGCCGGGCCGGCAGCGAAACCCTGAGTGACGCGGAAATCGAACTGGCGCTCCGAATCAAGAGTTTGCTGGAACTCGAAAAAATCTATCACGAGCCATCATATGCGCGCTCGGATCTCGCGCGGGAGCTCGATACATCCGAAACAACGGTCTCCCGCGTCATCAACTTGCATTTCCAGAAGAGCTTTCCGCAACTTTTGAACGAGAGGCGTGTCGAGGATGCGAAAAGAATGCTGACCCAGACGAACGTTTCGGTGAAGATCGTCGCGGAGGAGGTCGGGTTCAACTCAATAGCCTCATTTAACAGAGTTTTCCGGGAAGTCGCCGGTGTGTCTCCGAGCGAGTTCCGAAAGCAGGAAAGTCATTCGGGCTGATCAATCTGTTAAATTGAGTTGTCGTTTTGACGTATCGGGAGGCTTTCCGCCTAAAGTTAAGGAATCATTCAGAAAATGACGTGATGCTGGGAAAGTAACTCTGTACAATTAATCAGATGGATGTAGACTAATACCGCCCGATTCCGGCGTTCCTTTTTTCTCTCTTGTACAAACCAATGAAGGAGACCTCTCTTATGAAACATCTAGAAAGCCAAAAGGGTTTTACCCTGGTGGAACTTGCCATTGTCATGATCATTATCGGTTTGCTGATCGGTGGGATCCTGAAAGGGCAGGAGCTCATTACCAACGCGCAGGTATCGTCCACGATTGCCCAAATGAAGGGCATCGATGCCGCGATGACGACTTTCCGCGACTCCTACAATGCCGTTCCTGGCGACATGACGTCCGCTCAGGCCAGGCTCCCGGGATGTACGCCGCCTACTTGCCAGAATGCTCCGGTCGGTGGTCAAGGGGGTAACTCCCGGATCGATGCGGTTAACGCTGGTGTTGCGATGGGGGATGCAGGAAGCGAAAACGTTCAGGCCTGGGTTCACTTGAACTCTGCCGATCTGCTTACCGGCATTGATACCTCTGGCGGGGTTGTTTTTGGCGGTCTGCTTCCGAATTCGAATATCGGCGGCGGGTTCACGATCGGTTACCATGGCGGTAGCGCGGCTTTGAACGGTCAGATTGGTGGTCCGAACCCTCGTGGCGGTCACTATCTGGCGATGACGGGGCTTCCGACCTCTGATGTTGGCGCCGCCAACTCCGGTGTTCTGAACGCATCCGAATTGGCCCGTATCGATCGTAAGCTTGATGATGGATCGCCCGTCACGGGTAGCGTTCTCGCTGTCGTCGAACAAGGCGGCGCGTGCACGGTCAATAATGGCACGGTAATTTACGACGAAGCCAATAACCCGGCCGGTTGCGCGATGTACCTTCGCGTCCAGCAATAAGGGTCCGAGTTACCAATACGGAAAAGGGCGCCTTTCGGCGCCCTTTTCTTTTTGATACCCGCGGTGCAATCAGGGTAACCGTCCGGTGACCCCCCTCTTGTATTTTCGGGAGCGATAAGCTTCAGGATCGGGATTTCCTGAAGTTCCACGGCAGGAGCTCGTCGATTTTG
>RZZS01000137.1 GCA_009929775.1 Alphaproteobacteria bacterium | reverse complement strand
CCGACCGGGGACCGACCGGGGACCGACCGGGGACCGACCGGGGACCGACCGGGGACCGACCGGGGACCGACCGGGGACCGACCGGGGACAGTTACTTTTCAGGCCGAAAAGTAACTGTCCCGGGAGTCTATATCGCCTCGTGCCACGTCTTCGACAATCGCATGGCCGAGTTGATCAGGCCGACCATGGAATAGGTCTGCGGGAAGTTGCCCCAGAGCTCGCCGGTTTTGAAGTCGAGATCTTCGGAGAGCAGGCCGACATGGTTGCGTTTTTTAAGCATCCATTCGAACTTCTCGCGGGCTTCCTCGACCCGGCCGATAGCCGCCAGCGCGTCGATGTACCAGAAGGTGCACACGGTGAAGGCCACGTCCGGGCGGCTGAAATCGTCCTCGATAACATAACGGTAGAGCAGCCCGTCCTTGACGAGATCGCGCTCGATCGCCTCGACCGTCTTGATAAATTTCGGATCGCTCGCCGCAATGAATCCCACCTCGTGCAGCAGGAGAAGCGAGGCGTCGAGATGTTCGCCGTCCAGCGGCTCGACCAGGGTTTGAAGCTCCTCGTTCCAGGCGCGCTCCATGATCGAGGCGTGCATGGCGTCGGCTTCCTTGCGCCAGAATTCCGCCCGGTCGGCGAGCTTAAGGCGGCCCGCGATTTTCGCGAGCCGGTCCGCCGCCACCCAGCACATCACGGCGGAAAAGGTGTGGACGCGACCGATAGTACGGAACTCCCAGATCCCTGCGTCCGGCTTGTCCCAGTATTTCAGGGCGCTCTCGCCGAACTGTTCGAGACGGTGGAAATCCTCGATGGTGCCGGGCCGGGTCAGACGCTTGTCGAAAAAGGCCTGCGTCAGGGCGAGGATGACGCTGCCCCACACGTCGTTCTGCTGTTGCGTATAGGCCTGATTGCCGACGCGCACCGGCCCCTGTCCGCGATAGCCGCGAAGCTGGCGCGCCTCGATCTCCTCGATCGTGTCCTGAAGCGAAATGCCGTAGAGCGGCTGGAGGTCCTTGCCTTCCGCCATCATCGCCGCATTCATGATATAGCGCAAATAGTCTTCCATCGTCTTGGTCGTGCCAAGCCGGTTCAGCGCGTTGATGGTAAACAGCGAGTCCCGCAGCCAGCAATAGCGGTAATCCCAGTTTCGCCCGGACCAGGGCGATTCCGGAATCGAGGTCGTCATCGCGGCGACGATCGCCCCGGTTTCGTCGAAGCTGCACATTTTCAGCGTAATGGCAGCACGAATGATCTCGTCCTGCCACTCGAACGGCGTCGCGAGATTGCGCGAGAATTCGCGCCAATATTTGATCGTGTCCTCAAGGTACTTGCGGCCCGCGCCTTCCACCGAGCTCATCAGCGGCTCGTCCGGCCCCATGATGAAGGTGTAACGCCGGTCGACGAGAAACGCCCGCTCCTCCCGCACATAACTGATCGAGGCGTCCGTGGTCAGGCGCAGGATCATATCCGCTGAAACAAAACGAACGTGGTTGCCGCCACGGGTCACGGTGGGCGGCGTCGCGCCGTAATTGAAGCGCGGGCGGAGCCGGACCTGTATGCGCGGCGACCCGCTCACCGGCTCGACGATCCGGCAGATGGTCGACGGCCGAAAATTCCGGTTGTAGTGGAAATAGCGCGGCGCGAGATCGGTCACGCGCACCGCGTTGCCTTCCTTGTCGTACAGATAGGTCACGAGCACGGCCGTGTTGTCGATATAATGCTGCTCGCTGCGCTCGAAATCGACCATGTCGAATTCCCAGAACCCCCACTCGCACGGTTCGTGGTCCGGGTTCTCGGACCCGCTGACGAGCGAGCAGAACACCGGATCGCCATCGAAATGCGGCAGACACGACCAGACGATCTTTCCCCGCCGGTTGATAAGCGCGCTGAATGCACAATTGCCGATCATCGCGAGATTGAGGTCATCGACCGCATTCGTATTCGTCATCGCCTTTTTTTGCCTTTCTGTAATTGCCTGCGCCGAATCCGCAATATATGTACTGTTCCGGGATCAAAGACAAGAGGCGCTTTTGCGGCCCTTGAATCGCTGAACTTTTCGGCAAACGAGGTTGTTGTGGACAAGTGGCCATCAGGCTTGCAACAGACGGACCCGATAGACTTCAATAGAGACAGGACAAGGAATTTTTGAGTATGGCCCGAATTCTCCTGGCGGAAGACGATTCCTCGATGCGGCACTTTCTCGGAATGGCTCTTGGCCGCGCGGGGCACGAGGTGATCCCCTGCCGCAACGGCCTCGAAGCGCTCGGCGTCCTTGAAGACGACCGGGGGATCGAACTGCTCCTGACGGACATCGTCATGCCCGGCATGGACGGAATAGAGCTTTCGCAAAAGGCGATGGCGCTGCGCGAGGATATCAAGGTCATGTTCATCACCGGCTTCGCCGCCGTCGCCATCGGCAACCGCAATGCCAAAAACACCGGCGCACGCGTGCTGTCAAAGCCCTTCCATCTCAAGGACCTCGTGAGCCAGGTCGGCGACCTTCTGGCGGCATAAACCGCCCTCCCGGCGAAGTGCACGCCAAAAGGGTCTTGCAATCCCGAAAACGATGTGCCAAATAAAGAGCCTGCTTTTTGAGGCGGGCGGTTAGCTCAGCGGGAGAGCACTACGTTGACATCGTAGGGGTCACTGGTTCAATCCCAGTACCGCCCACCATTTAAAATAAATGACTTAAGATGAGAGCGCCGCAAGGCGCTTTTTTGTTTTGGCACCATATTGGCACCAGCGTGAATTGCCGATATCCGCGCTTCAGAAATTCCCAAACAGATAAAAATGGGGGCATGTTTGGGGGTATGCCCTCTCACTCGTCGGTTCAATCTCAAAACAGGGGATCTAACGGAAGAACCGAATGTAAACCCTCACGGCACTGAGATACGAAGCGGCTCGACGCGGTAAAACACTGATTGTATTATTCACCCCGGTAGCTATTGTCTTATTTTTTAGCGGGGTTTTATGAAACTACATTCACTTAAAATAGAAGGGTTTAAGCGCATAAAAGAAGCGACGGTTTTGTTTGGCGATGCCACTTTTCTCATTGGAAGCAATAATTCAGGGAAAAGCAGTACGCTTCAGGCTATCAAGTACCTGTTGTCCAACAGTCCAAATATCCCTTCAACCGAATTCTATTCCGAAATTGACGAGGAAACGGGAGCAACGATACCCGTTGTCGAGCAAGTTCTGCTCGAAGCCGAATTTCGCAATGTCCCCCAAGAAGCTCTTAATTGGAAAGGCTTTAAGGGAAGGGTTTTTCGTTACGATGTACCTGAAGATAGTGGCGAAACTGGTTTGAGTATTTTCTATCGCAAAACGTATAAAACGGGGCAAAAAGCGAAAATCGAGCTAAAGAGCCACGGTCGAACTATCAAGCCAGAATTTATGAACTGCCGATCATTAGACGACTACGCTGAAGGGCACCTCTAAAAACCCCGGAAATCCGGAACGCGTGAACCGTTGAGGTAAATTTTGGGGGTGAAGCGCGGTTTCCGCCGCCGTATTGCAGCAGA